>SABN01000109.1 GCA_009928955.1 Opitutia bacterium
TGCTGTTGGCTGCTGCCGCGGGCGTCCTCCCAGCGGGTCCAGACGGTGAACTTCTTGCCGGACAGCTCTTTCTGGGTGAACTTCTTGCCTTTGACGCCGAGGGGGACCACCTGGGTTTCGGGGATGCCGAAGTAATCGGCCTGGTCCTTGTTGCGGTCCTCGTAGGTCTTGTCCGTCTCGGGGGTGTCGACGAAATAGAGGCGGATGATGATGTCTTTGTTGTTGGCGCGGACATGGAAGCTGTCGCCGTCCATGTAGCCATCGGCGAGGACGGCGTTCTCGAGTTTTTCCCACTTGCCGGAGACGGCGGCGTGGGAAGATGGGGCGGAGAGAAGGAGAAGACTCAATATCCAATAGCCAATATTCAATGTCCCATGTCCAAGGGAACAGCCGAACCCGTCCGGATTCTGGACCGGACTTGTTCGGTTGGATATTGGATATGGGCCATTGGACATTGAGGATTTCAACCCCCGCCCGTTTCGGCATGTGGTTGGCCGCGCGGACATCATTCCCATTTCCCCTGGGTGTCGTAGGTGGACAGGTAGTGGTCGGCCTCGATGACGAGGTCGTCGAAGCGGCGCAGGCGGGAGACGGCCAGGATCAGGTCGAAGTGGCCGGCCTCGCGGACGGTTTCGTCCTGGGCGATGGCGACGACGCGGGTGAAGGCGGCGCGGGCCTCCCAGTAGCGGTCGGTGTTGAAGAAGCAGCGGCCGATGCGGTGGTAGAGGTTGGCGTCGTAGTCGGGCAGGGCCTCGAGCTTGGCGGACATCTCCTTGGCCTGGGCGAGATCGGCGGCGAGGCGGCGCTCCTCCTGGAAGCGGGAGCGGACGTCGCGCGCGGAGGGGCGGGCGGATTGGAGGGCGGCGAGGGCGGCCTCGATCGCGCGCTGGTAGTCCTGCTGGTGGCCCAGCAAGGCCTTGCGCGGCTTGACGCGCCGGTAGGCTTTGAGCGCCAGTTCGTACTCCGTGTCGTCGAACATGAAATCGCCGATCTCGAAGGCGAGGAAATTGCAGTAGGAGATGACCGACCAGGTGCGGGGGCGCTTCTCGATGGTTTCCAGCATCGCGATGGCCTCGACGACCTTCTCCTTGCCGCCTTCGTCGAAGAGGGCGCGCGCGCAGAAGGCGCCGGCCTGGCCCCACAGGGGGCTGTCGGGATAGAGCGCCATGAAGTCCTTGAAGGCCGCGGAGGCCAGGGCGCTGCTTTCCTGGATCAGGCGGCAGATGCCGACCTGGTAGAGGGCGTCCTCGGCGTAGGGCGAGCGGGGATGGCTGGAGCGCAGCTTCTGGTAGGCGGCGACGGCGAGCTCGTACTCTTCGAGCTGCTGCTGGGCCGAGCCGATGCGGAACCCGGCCTCGTCGGCGAACTTCGATTCGGGATATTGGGCGATGTATTCCTCGAAGGCCTTGATGGCATCCGCGTGGCGGGCCAAGTTGTAGAGCGCGCAGGCGCGGGCGTACATGGCCAGGTCGATCTGCTGGCGCAGCTCCGGCTCCTTGCCGAACACCTTGACGAGCTGGTCGAGGAACTCGACGGATTGCTCGTAGTTGCCCGCGATGAAGCGGCTCATGCCGCTTTGATACAGCGCCTCGGGGGAATCGTCGGGGGCTTCCGTCTGGGCCCGGACGGGCGCGGCGCACAGCGCCAGCGCGCATGCGGCGGCGCACAGCATCGTCTTCCGGATGGAAAAAAGTCGCATCATGCGGGTTGCAGGATAGGGGATGCCCGTAAAAAAGACACGCCTTATTTTTTCTTGCGCGCGGAGCCCCGCCGGGCGGGGCCGGCGGTGGCGCGCGCCGGGGCGAAGAGGTCCTGCGTATAGCTCTTCACGTTGCGGTCTTCGAGATGGTCGAACAGCATGGGCGCATCGGAGCCGTAGCTGACGCGATGGAAGGGGTCGGGATCGAGCTCGGCGTAGATCAGGTCGTCCACCGCCCGGGCCAGCGCGAGGGTCTGGGCGATGGGCGAGACGATCATCGAGTGGCCGAAATAGGTCGTGTGGGCGGCGTCGGACCCGATGGCGTTCACGGCGATGTGGTGCACGTGGTTTTCGTAGGCCCGCATCTTGTTGGTGGCCTCCCAGATCTCGAAGTTCCGCAGCAGGGCGGACGGCCGGCAGAGGATCTTCGCGCCCTTCACGGCCAGGATGCGGGAGATTTCGGGGAAATCGCCGTCGTAGCAGATGTGGATGCCGATGGGGCCGATTTCGGTGGGGAACACCGGATAGCGGTTGCCGGGGGTGGTCCAGCCCTTGTTCGTCATGCGCTCGGTCGGGAACAGATGCGTTTTGCGGTAGGCGCCGAGGTTCCGGCCGCGCGAGTCGATCAAGAAGGCGGAATTGTAGACGATGCCGGGCTTGGGGCCGCGCTCGTAGGTGGGCAGCACGCAGTGGATCTTCAGCTCGCGGCAGATGCGCTGGACGGGCGTCAGCATCGTTTCGGTGCGGGGGAGCATCTCATAGAAGTCGCGCATGGGCATGGCGGGGTTGAAGCCCGTGGTGATCGATTCGGGGAACACGAGCAGCTTGGCGCCCGTGTCCTCCACCGCCCGGCGCAGAAAATAGATGCACCGGTACAGGTTGGTGGGGATCTCGTTGGGCACCACCGCGAACTGCGCGCCCGCCACGACGACGCGGCGATCGTTCGAAAGGCGGCGGGAAGAAGGTGAAGAGGTGCGGCTCATGCTCGATTCCTTTGTGAGGGGAGGCATCATACGGGAAGCGGCCCGCCGGATTCAACCGGGAAACGCGGCGCGCGGAAAAAGGTTCCACCGGAGGCCGGCGGCAAGTCGAAACGGTTGAATCCAAAACGCGGAAACGGCTTGAATCCGGAGGGGCGCGTCGGCATCCTGTTCGGAAGTGAATTCAACAGGAGAATAGATCATGGCAATCGATGCAATGGAAATGAAGCTGCGGCCCCCCGAAATCGCCCTCAAGCCGTATCCCCCCAAGCTGATCACGCTGGCCTCGGGCGAGAAGATGGTCGTGCGCGAAGCGAAGCGCGAAGAAGTCGGCGCGCTGCTCGGCACGGTGTTCCCGCTCATCGGCGTGCCGACCGATTTCTACGACATCGTCGCGGTGCGCATGTATTCCGAGATCCTGGGCTGGTACCGCCACCGCGTGGCGAACGAGTTCGTGCTCGTCGGCGCCATCGACGGCGTGATCGCGGGCATCGTCACGAGCCGCCACGTCTCGGCCCAGCTCGGCATGAGCCTGCACACGCTGACGATCAAGCGCGGGTTGCGCGTCGGCGCCCAGCTGTTCGCGGCCAAGATGGAGCACCATCTCGACATCCTCGGCGAGGAAGAAGTCTACATCGTCGCGGAGAGCCCCAACGGCTTCAAGCGCTGGATGATCGAATACCAGCTCGAGGACCGTTCGGCGCAGTTCCCCGGCGTGCGCCACGAACTCGGCGGCGTGCCCACCTTCGTGCTGACGCGCGCCCTCTGGGCCGCGGTCCGCGACATCAAGTGCACGGGCACCCGGCCCATCTCGGACGCCGACCTCAAGACGGCCGACAAGCTCGTCATGCCGACGGAATACTCGCAGCTTCCCGGATTCAAGAGGTAGATCATGGCCAGAGTCGGCATCGTCGGAATCGGCCACACCCGGTTCGGGAATTCGTCGGAATACGACTTGGCGGACGTCCTCGCCTACGCGGCGACGGACGCCCTCCAGGACGCGGGCTTCCTGGCCCGCCGCAAGGAGATCGACCAGGTTTTCGTCGCGAACATGGCCGCGGGCCTGTTCTGCCACCAGACGGCGGTGGCCTCGTCCATGATCAGCCGGATGGACATGGAACCCGTGCCCGCCGAGCTGATCGAAAACGGCCCGGCTTCGGGCGCGAGCGCGATCAAGGTCGGCTACATGGCCATCGCGTCGGGCCTGGCGGACGTCGTGCTCGTGGTCGGCGGCGAGATCATGCGCAAGGTGACGGGCTGGAACGCGACGGACATCGTCGCGACGATGCTGCATACGGAGGCCGAGTACAACATGGGCCTCACGCTGCCGGGTTTCGGCGGCATGTTCACCCGGATGTACATGGAGAAGTACGGGCTGACGGAGCGCGACCTCGCGCTGGTGGCCGTGAAGGACCACGAGAACGGGGCGAAGAACAAGTACGCCCACGTGCAGATCCCCTGCACGATCGAGGCGATCGCCGACGGGCCCGAGGCCGACGTGGTGAACAACTACATCGCCGAGCCCCTGCGCATGTATTCGACCTGCCCGGTCACGGACGGGGCGGCGGCCGTCCTGCTGGTCAACATGGATGCGCCCATCGCGAAGGAATTCAAGAAGAAGCCCGTCCGCATCGCCGGCATCGCGAGCGCGACGGACACCCATTGCGTGCACAACCGCCAGGATCCGCTGCAACTGAATGCCGTGCGGATCGCGGGTGAAAAGGCCTATAAAATGGCCGGCCTGGGCCCGAAGGACGTCTCCTTCGCCGAGCTCCACGACGCGTTCGTCATCCTCGAGCTCGCCATCAGCGAGGAGATCGGCCTGTTCGAGCGGGGCAAATCGTTCCTGGCGGTGCGCAAAGGCGAGACGAAGATCGACGGGCGCATCCCGATCAACCCCTCGGGCGGCCTCAAGTCGAAGGGCCATCCGGTGGGCGGCACGGGCGTGTCGCAGGTGGTGGAGCTCGTCCGCCAGCTGCGGGGCGAGGCCGAGCCCGGCCGACAGGTCAAGGACCCGCAGGTCGGCATGTCCGTCAACTTCGGCGGCTTCGGAAACAACGTCGTCGCCGTCATCTGCTCGAAGGAATAGGAGCACGCCATGATCGATTTCAGCATGTACGACGTCAAAACCCCGAAGATCGCCGCCTACAAGTGCGATGGTTGCGGGGCGATCTTCTATCCCGCGCCGATGATCTGCGCGAAATGCGGCGCCCGGCGCGATCCGGTGACGGGCAAGGGCTGGTCGACCTTCGACTTGGAAGGCCCCTGCACGCTGCTCGCCTGGACGCGGGTCTGGAACCTGCCCGAAGGCTACACGAAGAAATTCCTCCAGTTCGGCATCGTGCAGTTCGAGAACGGCCTGCGCGCCTCCGGCCGGGTGGAAGTCGAAGAGCCCAAGACCGGGATGAGCCTGACGGCGACGGTCGAGGAATCCGACGAGCGCCCCGGCAAGCCGGTCCACATCTTCGTGTTCAAATAGCTTTCACGCCGTCCTCGCGGTCGGGATCGGAATCGGGATCGATCCCGATGGCGATTCCGGCCGCGATTTGTCTTGGGCCTTCGCCCCGGCTCCCGTATGCTCTGTGCCGATGAGAACAAGGATGAAGCCGTTGGGGGTTTGCGCGGGCCTCCTGCTGGCGTGGGGGCTGGCGGGGCTTGCCTCGGCGGCCGAGCCGAAAACGGATTCCGCTCCCGCGGCGGAGGCCTCCTCCGTCGCGGCGCCGGCGCGCGAGCCGGAGATCCGGCATCTCGACCGGAAAAAAGACGCCGCCGACCTGAAGCGCATCTGGCATTTCCGCAAGAAGCTGCCGGAGCCCTTCTATCGGCGCAACAACTTCGCCTGGGCGCGGGCGGACATCGAGGGGCTGGACAAGAAGGAATACTTCGCGCACAGCGGCATCCAGAATTTCGACGGCCTGTCGAAGCTCGCCGCCAAGCGGATCCAAGGGATGTCGTTCTCCCCCGAAAAGGGGAAGGGGCGGTTCCAGACGCTGTTCGTGGACTATCTGGGCAACATCGGCGGTCCCGACGCCATGCCGCGGTGGTTCGACACGGAATACAAGATCCTCGAGGACATTGCCGCGCGGCTGCCGGATCCTTCGGTTTCGGGGCGCATCCGGCTGTATACCAATCTGGAGGCGTGTCCGAGCTGCCGGGGCGTGATGCGGCAGTTCCTGGCCATCTACACCAACGTCGAGATGCTGGTCCTCTACGAGTGGCCGCCCTAGGCCGGGGGCCGGTCTGAGGTCCGGAAGACCGACGGCTCGCCTCTCGTTCCGCAACCTTTTTCACCGAAACAAATGTCTTGGGATTCGTTCCGGTTGGGCCTATGCTTTCCCTTGCCAACAAAAAGCCCCCCCCCGGAGCCAAACGAATGAAAAGAAGCTGGATCGCGATATGGATGGTGCTGGCGTGCGTGCTGGCCGGAAGCGCGCGGGCGCAGGTGGAGATGCCGGACCAGATGGCGCCGACCGTGCGCCAGCCGACCTTGCGGAAGATCCACAAGGAAAAAGATGCGCTGGTGGCGGAGCGGATCGAATTCCAGCGCGAAAAGCTGCCGGCGCAATATCGGAAGCGCGCCAACTTCGCCTGGGCGGTCGCGAAGATCAAGGGGTTGGACAAGGTGGAATATTTCGCCCACAGCGGCATCCAGCGCCTGGATGATTTCTCCCGGGAGATGGCCCGGGAGTTGGACGGCATTTCCGTCCAGCCGAAAAAGGGGCGCTACCACACCCTGTGCGTGAACCAGCGCGACGTGGTGGACGGGCCGGATTGCTGGGTCCGCTCCGTCGACACGGAATACAAGATCATCGAGGACATGGTGACGCGCCTGCCGGACACCTCCGTCAAGGGCCGCGTGAAGCTCTATACGGACCTGCCGCCCTGCGCCAGCTGCTGGAACGTGATGAAGCAGTTCATGGCCGAGTACACCAACGTGCAGGTGCAGGTGCTCTACCAGCGGAAATGAGCGGAGGACCTGGCGGAATTCAGCAGTCCGAATTGAAATCCCGGATCATGAACCCTTGAACTGCGAACGATGAATTTCTCCCCCTATTTCGAGCTGCGCTGCGCCGTGTCGGAGATGTTCTACGAGGTGCTCCTGGCCGAGCGCTACACCATCGGGCAGGCCGCCGGACGGTGTCTGGTGGAATTCCGGAACGAGGCGCAGGGCGCGGGGCAGGCCGCCCTCGTGGTGTTGAGCGTCCTGCTTTCCCGCGTGGCGCGGCACGAGCCCGAGACCTTGGCCCGTTTCGGCCCCGAGGTCGAGGCGCTCCAGGCCCTCGGGAAGAAATCCGCGTGCTGGAAGGGGCTGGCTTCGGCCGAAAAGGAGCGCATGCAGGAAGACCTGCGCTTCGTCCTCGAAAAGGCCAAGGGTTGATCCGAAGCCCCTTTGTTTGATCGGGCGGATCCGCCCGCAGTCTCCGCGCGCGCCTTCTTGTTTGTCCGCCGGTGGACGTTCGTCCGCGCTACGGCGCTTGTTCCAGCGCGGCGCGCACCCGGACCTTCACGGCGTCGCCCACGCGGATGAACCCCAGCAGGACCGGAGGCGACAATCCGATTTCTCCGAGGGACAGCGTCAGCTCCCCATCGAACCGGAGGCTTTCGTTTTCCATCCGCCAATTCCGGATCTGCGCGGGAACCGTCGTCGTGCGGCCGCGGATCGTCAGATCCAGCGACGCGGGGGAATCCTTCCGGGTGTCGATGTGGATGTTCTCCCACACGCCGACGGCGAGGGGGAAGCGCGCGGAATCGAACATCTTGCGCATGTTTTCGTCGCGCCGGGCGTGCCGGGTGTCCAGCCGCGCCACGGCCACCGTCGCCGTTCCGCCCAGCGTGGCTTGGGTTCCGTCCAGCACCACGGAAAGGGCGAAAGGATCGGTTTTCGCCGATCCGGAAAAGTCGTGCAGCGTGGAGGTCGCCTCGAACGTGATTTCCGCTTCGCCCCGCCAGTTTTCCGCGCATGCCGAGGAAGCCAATCCGAAGATCGCCAGCCCTCCGGCGGCCCACGCCCCCAAGGGCCTTCGCCGTGGAATGGAGGGAGCTCTTCGCATGGGGCAACCATAACTCAATCCACTTCAATGGCAAACAGATGGCGACGAAAAGGGGCGGGCGGGGGAGACCGCCGGCCCTGGCCGAATTGTTCGGATTTTGTTTCGCTTTTGCGGGGAGGTGCGCTATCTTCAGGGTGCAGTCGAACGGCGGCACGGGTTCTGGCGGTTTATGGCTTTGGAAGAGGGCGTGTTGGATTTCGCCCATAGCCAAGGAGCAGTGATCAAATGAAGGATGTGGGCACGGGATTGGACCGGAAAGGGAGAGTTCTCTGGGCGATGGCGTTCTGGATGGCGGCCACCTGCGCCTGGGGCGGGATTTCGGCGCCGTTCTATGTGGGCAATCTCGCGCCGGTCCAAGACGAATACGGGCGGCCCATGCGCGGGTCGCGTCTGTCTTCGGACGCGGCCAGCCGGCCGCGGGTCGAACTGCGCGTGGCTCCCGGCTGGCAGCGGGTGGCGCCCACGACGACCGGCGGGGCCAGTTCGATCAACCCGCTGGTGACGGAGGACAGCCATGGGGGCATCGGCCTGAACTCTTCGGAGTCGGATTCCGGCCTGTTCTGTCTGGTGTTTCCCGAGCGTCTGCCGACGAATCTGATTGTTTTCGCCCGCGCCTACAACGCGCCGACGGCGGCCGAGGCCACGTTCTACGCCGATTCATATCCGGTCCGGATCCCCGGCCCGGCCGGTGGATCCTCGCTGGTGCTGGCCTTCGAGCCCGCCCAGCCGCTGGATCCCGGCGACGACGACGCGGATGGGCTGACCAACTCCTGGGAGAAGCTGCTGGGCACCGATGGCGTGGCCACGCCGGACTTCGACGGGGACGGGATGCTCGACCTGCATGAAATGCTCGCCGGGACGGATCCGACCGATCCCGGTTCGCTGCTGGTCTTCCGCTCCATCCGCCGGGAAGACGCGCCGCCGCCGGCGGACGCCGGTGAGGGTGGCCCGGCGATCAAGTCGGTGCGCATCCGCTGGCAATCCGTGCCGGGCCGGCGCTACCAGCTCCAATACGTGCCCACGCTGCTGGGCGCGCCCGTTTTCATTCCCATCGGCGAGGTCGTGCGGGCCGCCGAAGGCGCGTCCGAGATGGAAATGCTCGTGGACCTGCCCGCAGACGCCGTGG
Organism: Opitutia bacterium; assembly: GCA_009928955.1. Classification (GTDB taxonomy): domain Bacteria; phylum Verrucomicrobiota; class Kiritimatiellia; order CAIQIC01; family Lenti-01; genus Lenti-01. Next base: position 8,857 of record SABN01000109.1, read on the forward strand.
CCGGCACGTTCCGCATCCGGCTGGTGCGGGACTAGCCTGCGGCCGCCGGCCCCGTTTTCCGCTCCCAGAGGACGGATCCGGCAGGCCAAGTCCAGATCCGGAAGCTGTAAAACCGCATTCCATGCGCCGACTTCAGGCGCATCGCCCCGTCTTTTCCTCTCCCCTTCTGCTGGGAAGTCCGGTCTTTCCGGACTCCGGGGCCGCTCCGAGAAGGGACGGGAATGGGGGGGGGGGGAATTTAGGTTTCATGCAGCTCAAAATGAATGAATTCATCATATAAAAACGTTTTACGATTCATGGAATCCAATTTGAGGAAACGAGGGGGGGGGGGGGGCGGGGGGG
>SABN01000239.1 GCA_009928955.1 Opitutia bacterium
GGTGGAGGAGTTATGAGCAACACAGTCAGTTTCAATGTCACATCCGGGCCGATGAAGGGTAAAGCGTTCGAGTTTACCGAGCATGACACGTTCATCTTTGGACGGGGGGAGGAGTGCCATTGCCGCCTGCCGGATGACGGGCAGGTGTCGCGGCGGCATTTCATCGTGGAGGTAAATCCGCCGGATGCGCGGATCAAGGACTTCGGGAGTTTGAATGGCACGCATGTGAACGGCAAGAAGATCGGAAGCCGTGAGAAGGGCGAGACACCGGAGCAGGGACAGCAGCGGAAATCGCCCGAGGTTGATCTTAAGGACGGCGATGAGTTGACGGTCGGGCAGTCGAAACTGGCCGTGAAGATCGTGGGGGCGGCAGGCAAAGGCCCGCTGCTGTGCTCCCGCTGCGGCAAGGACGCGGGGGGCGAGGCGGGCGGACGAAGGGACGGCGCTTTCATTTGTCTGGCCTGCCGACAGAGCCTGCAGATCGATCCGGCGGCAGTTTTGCTTGAGATGTTGGGCAAGGATGAGGCGAAGAGGAACGCGGGAGCAGGCGGGACGCCCGTCCAGCAGAACGCGGAGAAGGGGGCGCCGACGGTGTCCGGTTACCGGATCGGGAAGCGCCTAGGCATCGGCGGTTTCGGCGCGGTGTATAAGGCAGAGCGGGAGTCGGACGGCCATCCCGTGGCGATCAAGGTGATGCTGTCGCGGGTGGCGGTCGACGAGTCTTCGCGCCTGAAGTTCGCGCATGAGGTCAAACTCTTGGAGGCCCTGCGGCACGGCAACATCGTTTCGCTGATCTCGTCGGGATCGGCGGGCGGCGCATTCTATTTCGTGATGGAGTACTGCCCCGGCGGTAGTGTGGCGGATTATGCGGCCGCACGCGGCGGCAAGCTGTCGGCGAAGGCCGTTTTGCCTATTCTTCGTCAGGCGCTGGAAGGGCTGGCCTACGCGCATGCGCAGGGCGTGGTTCACCGCGACCTGAAGCCGGCGAACATCCTGCTGACCGGAAAACCGGAGAGTCCGGTGGCCAAGATATCCGATCTCGGGCTGGCGAAGAACTTCGACAAGGCGGGGTTCAGCGGCATGACGGTCACGGGGGCGTATGCGGGCACGCCGGTGTTCATGCCGAAGGAGCAGATCACGAATTTCAAGTACGTGAAGCCGGTGACGGACGTCTGGAGCTTCGGAGCGACCGCTTACAACATGCTGACCGGGCTGACGCCGCGTGATTTCCCGCGCGGGTGCGATCCGATGGAGGTGGTGCTGCGGGGCGAGATCATTCCGATCCGCAAGCGCGATCCTCAGATTCCGGCACCGCTCGCCGAGGTGATAGACAAGGCGATACTGGCGAGCCCGAAGGACCGCTATCAGAATGCGGCTGAGATGTTGGCGGCGCTGGGGAAGGTGGCGCTATGACCGGTGTGGCAGGTGTCAGCGACCGGGGAAGCGTGCGGGCTGAAAATCAGGACGCTTGGCGGGCCGATGAGTCGCTCGGGCTTGTCGTTGTCGCCGACGGCATGGGCGGCGGGCCGGCTGGGGCGCAGGCGGCGGCGATTGTGGCGGAGCGGTTGCCGGAGTTGGTGCGGCGAAGGATGGGTGGGGGGAAGCGTCTCACGACGCCACCACAAACGGGAGAGGGAACGCGTGGTGTGTTGCGACGCAGGGCGGCGAGGAGGCTGTTGCGCGAGGCGGTCTTGGAGTTGAGTCGGGAGATTCTGCGGGCGAGCGAGGACGATCC
>SABN01000020.1 GCA_009928955.1 Opitutia bacterium
CGCATTTGTAGCTTGGGCGATGCTAGGCAATGCCGTTGTTGACACGCAGGACTGTAACACGTATTGCGGGATATTGCGAGAAAGAGCTGCGGACTTCGCCTATCCGCAGATTTTTTTTATCCGCAGATGTCGCAGATGAGCGCAGATATCTTTTCCTGCTGAATTTAGGGGCTGTTCGATAATTACATGGACAGCTATGCCCAAGCATGCTGAAGGTGTGCGACATTGCAAACAAAAAAAGATGAGGTTCCATTGCCTCTTTGGCCCCAGTCAGCTGCGCCGACTGGGGCCAAAGAGGCCGAGGAACACGAGCTCAACAGGCACTGTACCCAGGGCGTCGCTCCGCCTTCGGCGTCGCTTGCCCTGGGCTACGATTACAGCGCCCCTCCAGGGCGCTTGCCGCTTCGCGGCCGGGGATACCGGTGGTGCGCTTGCCCTGGGCTGGTATGTTTCGCGCTTTCAGCGCTTCTGCCGCTTCGCGGCTAGAGACATGCTGGCTGGTGGCAAGGCATTACAACAAAGAGCGTTTGCACCGCAAAGTGTAGACGTGGTGAACGACTCCTTAGATAAAGAGGGTGTTGTTGCTGTTTTTGGCCATATCGACGAAGCTAGCGACGCCGGCGACTTCATCGATGTCGATGAGTTCATCGCGGGTGATGCCCATGACGCCCATGGCCATTTCGCAGGCGATGAATTTGACGCCGAGTTCGCGTGCTTGTTTGATCAATTCGGGTAGGGTGGTGACATTTTGTTGGGCCATGACCTGCTTCATCATGACGGTGCCCATGCCGCCCATGTTCATCTTGGACAGGGTGAGTTTGTTGGCGCCTTTGGGGAGCATCCAGCCGAACATTTGTGACATGAAGGACTTCTTAACGGCCGGTGGCTGTTCTTTGCGTAGGACGCTGAGGCCCCAGAAGGTGAAGAAGATGCCGGTTTTGGCACCGGCGGCGGCCATGCCGCAGGCGATGATGAGGGCGGCCATGGCTTTATCGAGGTCGTTGCTGAACAGGACGATGGCGGCAGCATGGCCGGCGCTGGCGCCAAGTGGCGCGGTGCTAGTGCAGCTGGCGGTTGCGCTGCCAGCGCAGCTGGCTGGTGCGGCATTGCCGGCTGGCGTGGCGCCGGCTTTGCGGACGACGGCTTCGAGGTGTTGTGGGGTTTCGTTGAGTGAGACGAGTTCATTGCCGGTGGATTTGAGCCAGCTTTGGAGGTCAGGGGTGAAAGACAGCGGCGCTAGCAGCGAGACGCTGTCGCCGGGGTTGATCTCGTTCATTTTGGTTTTGAGTTTGACCACGGGGCCGGGGCAGGCCAGGGCGCGGACATCGAGGACGGCGACAGGTTCGGCGGCGGGGGTCGGTGCTGCCGGGGTTGCCGTGGCAGCTGCGCTTGTCGGTGCTGACTTGGTTTTGCGTTCGGCAGGCATAAATGGCTCTGGGTTGAAGTGTTTCCAGGTGAGGTAGGCGCCGGAGAGATTGCGGACGGTGAAGCCGTTTTGGCGCATGATGCGTTCGGCGAGGTAGCCGCGCAGGCCGGACTGGCAGCTGGTGATGTAGGGCTTGTTTTTGTCGAGCTCGCCGAGGCGTTCGCGCAGGGGGGTGTCGGCGGCGAGGGCGGCGATGCCGTTGGCGAAAGCGTCGGGATCGGGGGCGACGAGGCGGGCGGTGCCGTCGCCGAGGATGAGGCGGTTGGCGGGGTTGTCGCAGGCGACGATGGCGCGGCCGGCTTTGAGATAATCAAGGAGCTTGAGCGGGGTGTTGTCGCCGGCGATGCGGGGGGAGAGGAGGATGTCGGCGGCGGCGAGGACATGGGGCAGTTCGTCGGGATGGATGTGGCCGGGGAAGAAGACGCGCTCGGCGAGGCCGAGATCCATCAGCGCGGTCTGGTGTTTAGCGACCTGGGCGGAGCTGCCGCCAATGATGGCGAAATGGAGGTGTGGATTCTGGCGCAGGGCGGGGGGGATGGCGCGGAACAGAAGGTCGATGCCTTGGTAGACGGCGAAGGACCCGACGTAGAGGGCGAGGACGGCGTTGGGGGGGAGACCCAGGCGTTCACGGGCTTTCCGGGCCAGGGCGGGATCGGGTTCGACGAGGGAGGAGGGGATGTCGAAGATGTGGTGGATGGGCTTGCCGGGGGCGATCTGCCGGGCCTGCGCGACGAGGGCGGGGCCGGTGCCGATGACGGCGTCGGCGCGCAGGATCGAGAAGCGCTCGACGCGGCGGTAGGCGGCCATGACGAGGTTGCGGAGGAATCCCTTTTTGTAGGAAGCGGGATCGGAGTGCTTTTCGAAGATCATCTTGGCGCCGTGGCGGCGGGCGAGGATGGCGGCGATGGGGCCGGCATCCTCGATGCCGTGGATGACGTGGTAGCGGCGGCGGCGGGCGAGGGCGGACGCCTTGAAGAAGAGGGCGAGGTCGAGGAGGGCCTTGGGCAGGGACGGGCCGATGGCCAGGGTTTTCGCGCGGATGAAGTTGGGGGCGCGGTGCAGGGTGACGCCGGGGAGTGGGTTGTCTTCGCCGACGGGCATGACGAGCAGATCGACGTCGTAGCCGAGTTCGGCGAGGGCCTGGGCGTTGAAGCGGACGCGCAGGGGGGATCCGCGCCACTGGAAGAACGGCTGCGGGGAGATCAGCAGGACGCGCGGCATTTCCGGGATCATGGCTTCTGTTTCTCCTGCGCGTTGCGGCGGAGGCGGCGCAGGACATCCAGCGGCCCGCCGCGGCGGCCGCCGAATTCGATGGGCGTCGCGCCGGAGGTCAGCGCGGCTTTGAGCGGGGCGACGAGGCGGGAGGCGTCGGCCGGCGCGGGGAGGGGAAAAGAGCAATGATACGAGCCGGCGCGATCTTCTTCTCCGGCGAAGGGGAGCGGATCGGAGCCGGCGAGAAGGGCGCGGCCCTGCTTCCGGGCCTTGGCGTAAAGAAGGGGGGCGGGGCAGCCGATGGGCCGCAGGGAGGTGTCGACGAGGACGAGCTGCGAGGGCGGGAATTCCGAAACCAGCGTGCGCACGAGCTGGCCGCGCGCGAACAGCCACTTGCCGGGCGCCCAGTCCAGCGCGGGCAGTCCCCCGTGGTCGAGGATGGCGCGGACGATGTCGCGGGCGGGGAGGCCATCGGCGATGGGGTCGTCGCTGAAGAGGGAGCAGACTTCGATGCGTTCGGCGGAGACGATCTGGCGGCCGGCGAGGATCCAGAGGTCGCGGTGGTCGGGCAGGTGGCGGATCTTGACGCCGCCGGCGGGGTCCCATGCGGCGATCCGCCAGCGGTCGCCGGGGAGGCGGATCTCATCTTGGGAGAGGGCTTGGAAGAAGGAGCAGTCGGCGCGCTCGGCGAGGCAGAGGACGCGCAGATCGGTCGGGGCGACGCGGGGCATGTGGTCGAGGGCGGCGAGGAGGAGCCGCGGGACATCGTGGAAGGGATAGAGGTGGGCGTGGGCGTCCAGATGGATGCGGACGGGCTTCATGGCGACTCCTGGCCGGACGGGGGCAGCAGGGCCGCGACGGTCCGGGGCGGGAGGGTGAACACGAGGCCGCGTCCGCGCACGGTGGCGCGGCGCGGACCGCCGGCGGAGGTTTCGGAGCCGACGAGCAGCGTGGTGGACAGCCCGCTTTGGCCGCGCAGGCGGATCGCCAGCGTCAGATGCGGTTCGGAAAAACCGGCCTCGGCTCCGCCGCCGCTTCCATCGGCCAGCAGGGTTTCGGCGCGCAAGGGCGCAAGCGCCTCCAGCAGGCGGTCGATCCACGGGGAGGCGGGAGACCAATGGCCGGTGGCGGGGTCGCGCTCGATCCGGAGGGTTTTCGCGGCGGTGGCGATCTGGACGGCGGCGATGTCGTCCGCGGGGATGGAGAGGATGTCGCGCGAGCGATATGGAAGGGGGTCCAGCGGAAAATTCAACAAGGTGGATGGAGTGGCGATGGCGGGGGAAGAATCCCCGTCGATGGCGATGCGCGCGCTGCCAGAGTCGTGAAGATGGGGACCGAGATGGAAAACGACGGGCGCGCCCGCGGAGCCGAGGAGATCGATGCGGATGGTGCGGGCCAGCGGCGGCGGCGGGTTGGTCGGCGGCTGGTTATCAAAGGCGGAAAGGCGCACGTCGGCCCAGGAGCGGAGCAGGGATTGGATGGCTTCGGCGTCGGCCGGCGCGCGGATGGGGACGTCCAGTTGCCAGTGGCCGTCGTCGTCGCGGAAAAACGCGAGGACGGATTCGGCCTCTTCGACGCGGACGCTCCGGATGGCGTCGGGATCGATGCCGGGGAGACGGCGGTCCCGGAGGTCGTCGGGGCGGACGAGCAGCGCTTGGCGGACCGCCAGCGGGACCGCATAGATGGAGTTCTCGGCTTGGAGGCGGGCGTAGACCAAGGTGGGATCGTTGGGCAGCGGATCGCCGAGAGAGAGCATCTGGGAGCCGTCGCCGGAATCGGTGTTGAGCACGGCGGTGACGGCGCTCTGGCTGTCGAGCCCGTAGGGCGCCAAGTCGCTGACGGCATCCTGGATGAACTGCGCCACGGAACAGGATAGCAAGGTTTCCACAAGGGCGGCGACGGTGGCGGGATCGACGCGGGCGGTGAAGGGCTGGAAGATGCGCCAGGCTCCTCCGGCGGCGCGGGCGAGCTGGATGTAGCCGGCGGGGCTGCGGATGTCGAGGCGTTCGATCGCCGCAGGGGCGCCGGCGAGCAGGGACCGGTCGCGCAGCGCATCGGCGCCGGCCGGAAGCAGATCGAGCAGGGAGATGTTGATGCGGGCCAAGCCGGCGTGGTCGGATTGGCGGACATAGATGCCGTCGCCGAGGGGAGTGCGGCGGCCGATGAGGATCCGGTTGGTGACGGATCCCGCGATGATGGAGATGCTGGCCCGGGGCTCATCGAGACCATAGGGGGCGTAGGCGTCGTCTGTGCGCCGGGGCGGCAGGATGATGTCGCCGCGGGGCAATTCCTGCAGGGCGCCGAGCAACCGCTCGATGGCGACGGGGTCGGCGCGCGCGGCGAGGGGTCGCACGAGATGCCATTGGCGGCCCTTGAGGCGGCACTCGATGGAGAGGTCGCCCGACTCGATGAGGAGGCGGTCGATGCGCGCGGGGTCGAAGCGGAAGGCGCGGCGCGCCTGCTCCAGGCGGGCCCGCGCGGTGTCGTCGTCCTGGTCCCAGAACAGGATCAGCAGGCCGAGGAAGGCGGCGACGAGGGCGAGGATGCCGGAGAGGCGGAAATGCATGCTAGTGCCTCCTCCGCCAGATGACGCCGAAGCCCAGAACGGCCACGAGTCCCGGCAGGAAGATGCCCACGGCCCAGAACAGGTGGCTGAGCTGCCGGGCATCCATGACCAAGCGGAGACCCTCGAAGGTCTTGGGCGAGATGGAAAGGAGTTCTTCGCGGTCGAGAAGCCAGTTGGCGGAATTCAGGAACAAGTCCGCATTGGCGCCCATGAGTCCGCCGTTGGAGGCGAAGTCGGAATCGCCGATGACGACCAGGCGCGTGGGGCGGATCTGCACATGGACGCCGGGAACGGGGCCGCGCTCGATGGCCACGGCGACGGGAACGGGGCCGGGGATGTCCACCTGCAGGTCGTACTGCGCCGAGACGTCATCGGGATCGAATTCGGCCCAGCCCTGCGGCGAGCAGGTGGCCAGCGCGGAGACGACGGGCTTGTCGCCGCCCGCGGTGAACGGGCGGGGACGGATGGAGCGGGGCAGGAACAGGACGCTGGCGAGGTTCTGGAGCGGGTCGGTGATGGGATGGGAGGGATAGGCGGTGATGTAGAGTTCGCGTCCGCTGAGGGTCCGGGTTTCATCCACGACGATGTCGTCGCCGAGCAGGACGCCCCATTCCAGCAACAACGGCTCCAGGCCGGACTTCGCGCGGGCGTCGAGGAGGAGGAGCAGGCGGCCCTTCCGGTCGAGATAGTCCCGGATGAGGGCGACTTCGAAGGGGGCGAACGTCTGGACGGGACCCGCGACGATCATCAACGCGCAGCGGTTCGGCACGGACTTGGTCTCGCCGAGGTTGAGCAGCTCGACGTCCAGGTTTTCGTCGCGCAGGCGCGCCGCGATGCGGGAATAGCCGGCGCGCCGGTCGAAATCGCCGGGCGAGCGCTCCCCGTGGCCCTGGATGAAATGGACGACGGGGCGGGTGGCCTGCGTGAGCGCGTAGATGGCGCTGCTGAACCGCTGCTCGCCGCGGAATACCCGCCTGGTTTTTTCGTCCGCGCCGCCGGCGGGATGGCCATGCTCGATGAGATCCGCGGCGGCCACGGCCTGATGGCGGCCGCCGATGTCGAAGACCACGCATTCGGATCCTCCCAGGCGGTATTGGCGGGCCAGCTGTTCGGTGCGCGCCAGGTCGCGGTCCGGATCGGCGAATTCGACGGACACGTTGGGAGAGTTCGCGGCGTATTCCTGCAGCAGCGCGGTCACGCTGCGATAGGCTTCGTGCGAGGGCCGCAGGAGGACGACGATGCGGATGTCGTCGGCGACGGATCTCAGCAGGAGCCGGCTCTTCTCGGAGAGCTGCGCGAACAGCTCGCGGCTCCAATGGATGCGCGCGTAGTGGCGCATGGACAGGTAGTTGATCATCGCGAAGATGGTGCCGGCCAGCAGGACGACGACCGCCAGATTGGCGCGCAGGACGGTGCGCCGGATGCGGCAGGAGGCGGGGGAGAAGGGGGGGCGCGGTTCCATGTCGGTCAGCGCAGGCGGCGCGCCTCCAGGATGCGGACGGAGAGGAACAGCAGCAGCACGGTGGCGCTGACGTACCAGACGATGGCCCGCGTGTCGATCACGCCGGCGGCGAAATCCAGCATGTGGACCGGCGCCGAAAAGAAGCGCGAGATCTGGCGGATCTTTTCGGCGTGGGCATGGAACGGCAGCAGGCCGCCCGACAGCAGGACGCCCAGCGCCCCCAGGCAGGACATGGCCGCGACGATCTGGTGGCGGGTCAGCAACGAGCACAGCAGGCCCACCGAGAGGAAGAAGGCGCCCACGAGCGCCGTGCCGAGGTAGCCGGCCGCCACGGGGCCCCAATCGATCGGCGGCAATTGCGCGCCGCAGCGCTTCAGGATCGCCGCGTAGGCGAGCGTGGGGATCCACAACAGCAGGAACGCGGAATAGGCGCCGGCGAACTTGGCCAGCACCACGTCGGTTTCGGTCACCGGCGAGGCCAGCAGCGTCTCCAGCGTGCCCATGCGGCGTTCTTCCGCGAACAGCCGCATGGTCAGCAGCGGCGTCACGATCAGCATGTCCAGCCAGAACCAGGGCGAGCCGAACAGGGTCCCCGCCATGTCGCCGTCCGTGGTCCCCCGGGCCAGTCCGGCGGCCAGCATCCAGAAGCTGAAGCCGGTGATGAGCAGGAAGAAGACGCCGACGACATAGGCGATGGAGGTCCGGAAAAAGGAATCCATCTCCCGCCGCCACAGATGGAGGAAAACGGTCATCCGGCTTTCCGCTTCCGGGGGTTCTGCACCAGCGCGGGCCGGCTGGTCAGGCGCAGGAACATTTCTTCGAAGCCCTTGGCGTCGCGCCGCAGCTCGCGCAGGGGCCACTGCCGGGTTTTCGCCAGTTCGGCCAATGGCGAGCGCAAGTCGGCCTCGCCCGTCCGGATGGAAACCGACATCCATCCATCCGGCAGGGGATCGAAGCGGACATCTTGGGCGTCGGGCAGGCTTTCGACGGCCTCGGCCAGCAGATCGGGTGGCGCGAGCAGTTCCGCGTACAGGCGGGCCGCGGCCCGGACCAGGCGGGCGGGAGAATCCGAAGCGGCGAGGCGGCCCGCGTTCAGGATCAGGGCGCGGTGGCACAGGTGCTCCGCCTCCGCCAGCACGTGCGTCGAAAACAGGACGGCCCGGCCGTCGCCCGCGCCGCGCAGCAGTTCCCGCGCGGCGTGCACCTGCGCGGGATCCAGGCCGGCCAGCGGTTCGTCGAGCAGCAGGACTTCCGGTTCGTGCAGGAGGCAGTCGGCCAGGCCCGTGCGCTGGCGGAAGCCGCGCGACAAGTTTCCGATGATGCGCGTGGAAGTGTCGCCCAGCCCGCACTGCTCGACCACTTCGCGCAGCCGCGCCGCGAGCCGGGCGCCGCGCAATCCCTTGAGGTGGCCGCGGTAGGCGAGATATTCTTCCACCCGCATCTCCGGATAGAGCGGAACGGTTTCAGGCAGATAGCCGATGCGGCGGCGGACTTCCAGCGAATGGGTCGTCACATCGAAGCCCGCCACTTGCACGCGGCCCGAGGTGGGCGCCAGAACGCCCGCCAAAATGCACAACGTGGTGGTTTTGCCGGACCCGTTGGGCCCCAGGAAGCCCGCGATTTCCCCCCGGCGGATCTGGAACGAGATGCCGCCCAGCGCTTCGCACCGGGGGAAGCGCCGGGTTAGATTCTCCACTTCGACTAAGGTTTCCGGGTCGGCCATGGTTGCAATTCCGGGGCCCACTCTACCCTCGGGCCTCCGCTGAATCAATCTCTAAGGCCCGTTTCCGGGCGCCTCCCTCGGAAAAGATTTTTCCCCGGCGGGGAAAACCGCTATGTTCCGCCGCATGAGGAAAGGACTCCATGGCGGCTGGCTTTTCATCGCGCTGGCGTGGGCGGCGCCGAGCGGGGCGCAGGCGCCCGGACCGGATGCGGTGCCGCTGGCGCTGGAAGACGCCATCGAGCAGGCCTTGGCGCACAACCGCGATCTGGTGAAAGGGGCGCTGGGGCTGCAGGGGGATCGCCTCGCCGAACAGCAGGCCCGGGAAGCCGCGCGCGGCATCCAGATCGTTCCGGAGGGGGCGGCCGGCGTGGGTCCCGCAGGCGGAGAGTGGCGCGCCGGCATGCGCGCGGAAGCGACGGGCGCCTATGGGACGCGCGTGGCGGTGGGGGGGGCGGTGCGGCAGATCGAGGTGGACGCGGCCGCCGAGGATCGCCGCGCCGAGGTGCGGGTGGAGGTGTCGCAACCATTGTTCCGCCGGTTCGGTCCGCTGATCCAGAATGAGCCCGTCGTGACGGCGAACGAGACGTTGCTGGCGGCGCGGCGCGCCTGGGAGCGGGACCGCTCCGCGCTGGTCGTGCGCGTGGTGGAGCTTTACGAGGGGCTGATCCACTTGCGCCATCAGGTTGAAAGCGACGAGGCTTTCGCCGTCCGCATGGAAAAGCTGTGGAGGCTGGCCGGGGCGCGCGAGCCGCAAGGGAAGACGACCCGCACGGAAGTGCTGCGCATGGACCTGCAGCGCGGCGAAGCGCAATCCCGCCTGGAGGCGGAACGGTCGCAACTGGCCATCCAGTTCCAGGAATTCGCCGATTTGCTGGGCCTGCCGCTGGAATCGGCCTTCCGCCTGACGCCGCCGGCGATGCTGGATCTCGATGTCGCGGAGGCCGGCCGCGCCTTGGCCGTCGCGCTGGATGAACGGCCCGACTACGCCCAGGCCTTGCACGACATCGAAACCGGCGACCGCCGCCTGCGGATCGCCCGGCGCAACCTCCTGCCGGACCTGAAGCTTTCCGCGCGCCAGACCACCTTCGGCGCGGGGCCCGAATGGAGCGATGCCGGGCGGCTCGACGAAGACGACTGGTTCGTTGGCCTGACCGCCGACATGAACCTGAACCTGCGGGGGGCGCATCTGGAGGTGGCGCGCTCCGGCGTGGATGCCGAAGCCCGGCGCCAAGTCGCGGAAATCGTGCGCAACCGGCTTGCCGTCGAGGTCCATGCGGGGCTGGCCACCTATCGCCGCACGCGCGCCGAACTGCAACTGGCCGCGCGCAACCGCGAGTTGGCGGCCAACCGCGCCGAGTTGGCGAAGGCCTTGTTCGAGGCGGGCCGCGCCAGCGCAGACTCGGTTTCGGATGCCGAAGCCGATCGAATCCGGGCCGAGCTGAACGAGCTGTCCGCGCGCCGCGAGGCCTCGGTTTCCGCCTACCGTCTTTTGCATGTCCTGGGCACGCTGGTGCCGGCGCCCCGGGAAATCCTGCGCAATGAAAAGGAATGAGCGACGCATGAAAGCCAGATGGATCTTCGCGGGGTTGATTTTCCCGCTGCTGGGGGCCAGTTGCGGCCGGACCGGGGAGGAACCTCCGCGCACGGCGGTGGCGACGCGCGGCGGCATCCGCATGGCCGTTCCGTTCCAAGGCGAGCTGGAGGCGCGCCGCGTGGAGATGGTCGCCGTTGGCGTGCAAGGCTCCGCCGTGCTGGCGGATCTGGTGGCCGAGGGCGCCCGCGTGGAGGCTGGTGATCTGCTCGCGCGCTTCGACGCCTCGCAGATCGAGCAGGATCTCGCGCGGCAGGAGAACGATCTCGTTCGCGCGCGGCAAGAGCTCGAGAGCCTGGAGAAGGCGGAGCTTCCGCTCGAGTTGCTGGAACTGGACTCCAAGCGCACCGATGCGCGCACCGAGCGGGAGGCCGAGGAACGCTTCCTCGAAGCGGCGCGCGGCCTGATGGAACGCGGCCTGATGTCGGAAGGCGAGGTGGCCCAGCAGGAGCGGAAGGTGGAAGGGTTGCAGGCGCGCGGCGAGCAGTTGGAAACGCGCATCGAACTGACGCGCATGCATATGCACGCGGCCCGGCTGGCCAAGGCGCGCGCGGCGCTGGAGGCGGCGGAGCGCCAGCGCGATTTCACGGCGCGGCAACTCGCCTTGTGCGAAGTGCGCGCGCCGGTCGCGGGCGTGGCGACGTTGGTGCCGCTGCCGGTGGGCGGTGAATACCGCACTGCCCACGTCGGCGACACGTTGTTCCGCAATCAAGCCTTTCTTTGCCTGCCCGATCCATCGGAGCATGTCCTGCGCGGATACGTGGGCGAAGCGGAATTGCCGTGGGTGAAGGCCGGCCATGCGGTCGAAGCCGTTCCGGCCGCGTATCCGAACGTGCGCCTTTCCGGCCGCGTCGAAAGCGTCGGGGGGATGGCCCAGACGCGCCCCGGGCAGCCCATCTGGCGGAAGTTCTTCCCCGTGCAGATCGCGCTCGATCCCCTTTCCGAACCGATGCCGGTCGGCATCTCCGTCCGCGCGGAGATCATCGCCGGGGAATCGTCCGATGCGCTCTGGTTGCCGCGCGAGGCCGTCGAATGGCTCGGATCCCAGGCCATCGTGCGGCGGCTTTCGGGCCAGGGCGCCGCCGAGGAGGTTTCCGTCCGGACGGGCTTGGCCGATGCCGCGCGACTGGAAATCGTCGAAGGGTTGGCCGAAGGCGACCGGGTGCTTCTGCCCTGACCCCATGCATGCATTCGCGTCAGACTTGTGGATCGGGGTGCGGACGGGACCCGCCCGCGCGGGGCTCGCGTTTTTCAGCTTGGCGCTGGGTTTGTTCGCCGTGACGATCCTGCTGTCCACGCTCGAGGCCTTGCAACGGCAGGCGCAGGGGCTGGTGCAATCGTTCGGCGCGAGTTCGTTCGCGCTCGTGCGTTCCGTCGCCGCTCCGGAAGAAACCGCGTGGAGCCGCCGGCAAGTGGATTTTCTGCGCGAGAATCTGGGCGAGGCCGCCTGGGTGTCGGGCGTGAAGTCGCTGCCGCCGTCCGTCAGCCCGGATTTCGCGGTGGTGGCGACGGATGCCCACTTGGCCCTCGCCCGCGGCTGGCGCTTCGTCGACGGGCGCGCATTGGACGGACTGGATGTGCGCCAAGGTTCGCGCCACGCGATGGCCTCGGACTCGCTTTGCCGCGCGCGCCGGTGGCGCACGGGCGACATCATTATGCTGGGCCACGAGCCCTTCCGTCTCGTGGGCCGCTTTGAATCTCCGGGCGCCGCCGTTCCGGCGGTTCCGGAAAACGCCGTTTTCATTCCCTATTCCTCCGATGTGCTGGAAACCGGTGGCGAGGCCGCGCTTCGGCGCGTGGATGCGCTGCTGTTCCGCGCGGGGGAGGGGCTGCCGCCCGAGGCGGTGCGCCGCCGCGTGGTGGCGCTGTTGACGCAACCCGGCCTGGGCGCGGACGGCATCGAATGGATCACGCCGGAGTCCCTGTTGCAAGGCATCCGCCGCTGGCAGCGCGCCATCGCTTGGACGGCCGGTTCCGGCGGCGCGCTCGGGTTGCTGCTTGGCGCCGTAACCTTGGCCGGGATGCTGCTGACCGGGGTGCGGGAGCGCATCGCCGAGATCGGCCTGCGCCGCGCGCTGGGGGCGCGGCGGCGCGAGATCGCCGGCTTGTTCGTCGCGGAGGCGCTGGCGCTGACCGGCGCGGCGGCGATCGCGGGGATGCTCGCGGCGGAAGGTGCGCTGCGCTGGCTGGGCGTCCGGTTTCCGCTCCCGTTCCATTTCGGCGCGGGCGCGCGCCTGCTGCCGCTGGCGCTGGCGGGCGGGCTCGCGCTGGCGTGTTCCATCGGACCGGCGTGGATGGCCGCGCGCCTGCCGCCGGCGGAGGCTTTGCGAAATGAATAGAAGCATCGGAATTGGGCTATCTTGGCTGTTGGCGTTTAGCGCCTGCGCGCGGGAAGAAGAGGCGAACATGAGCAAGACCTATATGGAATCGACCTTGGCCGGCGCATGGTACGATGCGAATCCTTCCCGCTTGAAGGCGGAGCTGGAGGGCTATCTGCGGAATGCGAAGGCGGAGGCGGACCCCGCCCTTTTCGCCGTCGTCGTTCCGCACGCGGGCTACGCCTATTCGGGGCCCTGCGCGGCGGTTGGCGCAAAAGCGCTCGCCGCCTGTCCGGAGTTGCGCCGCGTGGTGGTGCTGGGGTTCTCCCACCGCGTGCGCATGGCCAACCAGATCAGCCTGCCCGCCCGCGAGACGCATTACCGCTCGCCCCTCGGCGAAACGCCGCTGGACGCCGCGGCCATCGCCGCGCTGCTGAAGCATCCGCTCTTTTCCGACATCCCGGCCTCGCGGCGCGGCGAAAACAGCGTCGAAATGCAATTGCCGCTGCTGCAGGTCGCGCTCGCCGGCCGCGACTGGAAGCTCGTGCCCGTCACCCTCGGGCAACTCGACGAGGAAACGCGCGGGCAGGCCGCCACGGCGCTCGCCGCGTTGATGGACGGCCACACGGCGTGGGTGGTCAGCTCCGATTTCACCCACTACGGCCCGAACTTCGGCTATGTGCCGTTCCGCACGAACATCGCGGAGAACCTCCGCCAGCTCGATGGCGGAGCCGTGGAGAAGATCCTCGCCGGCGATGCCGCCGGATTCGCCGCCTACTGCGACCGGACCGGCGCGACCATTTGCGGACAGGACTCCATCGGCGTCCTGCTGCGCATGCTGCCCAAGAAATTCAAAGCCCGGGAACTCGCCTACGACACCTCGGGGCGCAGCACCGGCGACTTCGGGAATTCCGTGAGCTATGCCGCCCTCGCGTTCTATCGGGAAGGAAAGATTCCCGAGAAGGAAACCCCGGGAAAACAGGAACTGACGGCGGCCGACAAGAAGGCCTTGCTGGCGCTCGCGCGCGCAACCATCGAACAGGCCTTGCAGAAGAAAGGCGCGCCCTCGCGCACGGATCCCGGCGTGGAGCCGACGCCCGCGATGAGCCCGGTGATGGGCGGCTTCGTCACGCTGACGATCGCCGGCGAACTGCGCGGGTGCATCGGCGAAATCTTTCCGCGCCGCCCCTTGGTCGAGGTCGTCCGCGACCACGCCCTCGACGCGGCGTTCAACGATCCCCGCTTTCCGCCGCTGGCCGCGAAGGAGCTGCCGAAGGTGCGGATCGAGATCAGCGCGCTGACGCCGCCGGTGTCCGTCGCGTCGTACCGGGACATCGAGATCGGACGGCACGGCATGGTGATCGAGCTGGGCGGCCGCTCCGCCGTGTTCTTGCCGCAGGTCGCGCCCGAGCAGGGCTGGGATCTGCCCACCACGTTGACCTACCTCTCGCAAAAGGCCGGACTTCCCGGCAACGCCTGGCAGGATCCCCGCGCGACATTCACCGTTTTCGAGGCCATCGTCTTCCATGAGTAGGAGAGTTTTCCACGGTGGGAAACACGTTTTCCACACCGAGGAAAACCGGTCGGGACATCGGCGCGCGCGGGAAGGCTCGGGACGGCAAGCGTTTTGGGATTGAAAAGCATGGGGGAAAGCCTCATCGTCCCCCCCCGATATCGGAAAACCGTATCCAAAGCCTTTTATAGCGAGGAAACCCCCGCAGCGGATCGCGGGGATTTTTTTATGGTTTTCCATATGGAAACGACCCCAAAATGAAGTGTGGAATAGGATGATGAGCCACGTGCATCAAGCCATCGAGCAGGTTTTCAGCGTCGCGATGCATGCGACGTTCGTTCTGTCGTGGATCTATTGCGCCATGACCGTCGCGGCATTGGTGTTCCGCCGCCATCCGGCTGCGCGCGAGGAAGTTCCTGGAGTCGTCCGCTATCCGAAGGTGACCGTCCAGATCCCGACCTACAACGAGTTGGCCGCTCTGAATTGCGCCACGTGCTGCCTGCATTTCGATTATCCAGCGGAACAGCTTCAGATCCTGATCGGCGATGACAGCAATCGGCCGGAGATTTCCCGCGCGATCGACGATTTCGCCCGGCGCTTCCCCCGGGTCCAGATCTGCCGGCGCGGCAACAACCAAGGCTTCAAGTCCGGCAACCTGAACCACATGCTCCAGTCCACCGTGGGAGAATATATCCTGATCTTGGACTCCGATTTCATGCCGGAGAAGGATTTTCTCCGGCGGTTGGCCGCCCCGGTTCTCCAAGATCCGACCTTGGCCGGGGTGCAAGCCTCCTGGCACGTGGCCAATGCGCGGCAGAACTACAGCACGCTGATGGGCGCGGGCATCATCAACGTGATCCATGTGGTCATTCTTCCGTTGCTCAAGCGGACGGCGAAGACGGGGATGTTCTGCGGTTCCGCGGAGCTGGTGCGCAAGGATCTGCTCGTGGCGCAGGGCGGCTGGACGGTGGGGGCGCTGACGGAGGACGTGGATTACTCGCTGCGGGCGATGGCCGGCGGCGAACGCATTGAATTTCTGGAAGACCTGTCCTGTTCCTGCGAAGCCCCGCACACGCCGAAGGATCTGTTCCGCCAGCAGATGCGCTGGGCCTACGGCGTCATGCGCGCCTTGATGGACCACGGCGGCCGGCTGTTGAGGTCCGGGCGGGCCCGCAAGCGGACGAAGGCGGCGGTGGTGTGTTTCTGCGGCGGCTATCTGATGGTGGTCTTGATGCTGCTGACGTCCGTGTCCGGCCTGCTCAGCGTCGCCACCGCCGCGATGGGCGCCTCGGTGGTGGCGGGGGGCGAAGGGGCCGGGGGCATGGGGAATTCGCTGCTGAATTTCTTGCTGACCTGCGGCATGCTCGTCTCCTCCGTTTGCGCCGGGTTCGCCACCGGATTCGGCGTGCGCAGCATGCAGAAACTGGTGGCCGCCTCCTTGACCCTCGGATTCATCCTGCTGTTTTTCGTCGGCAAGGGATTGGGGAAGGCGCTTCTGGGCCTGCCGATGCACTGGTTCATGCTCAAGAAGAACGGCAACGAGCGTCCGTTGGCCCCCGTCGCGGCGGGCTAAGGGGCCATCATCCGGGCGCGCGCCGGCGTTGCCAAGGCGAAAGCCAAGCGCCTTCTCCGTGGCGGAAGAATGTTTTCCGCGGTGCGAGAGCCTCCCCGGCGGCGCAAAATGGCGGGAAGGGGCGGATCAAGGCGCAATCGGGGATTGAGACTTGTTTTTCGGCGAAACGGGGGTATTCTTTCGCACTTCTTATTTGAATAGGAGCTGGAGCGTATTCATGTCGAAACTGAAAGAAATCGGAGTGGCGGTGCTGGGATTCGGCACGGTGGGGGCCGGCGTGGTCGAAACGCTGCAGAAGAACGGCGGCCTGCTGGCGGAGCGCCTGGGCCTCCGGCTGGCGTTGCGCGGGGTGGCGGATTTGGACGTCGCGACCGACCGCGGGGTGACGGTGGATCCGGCCCTCTTGACGATGGACGGGGCGGCGCTCATCGCGCGTCCGGACGTGGATGTGGTGGTGGAATTGATCGGCGGCACCGGGGCGGCGAAGACCTTCATCCTGCAGGCGCTCCGCCTGGGCAAGCCGGTGGTGACCGCGAACAAGAAGCTGCTGGCCGAGCATGGCGAGGAAATCCACCGCGTGGCGGAGGAGCACCAGACCGAGATCCTCTTCGAGGCGTCGGTGGCGGGCGGCATTCCGATCATCAAGGCCTTGCGCGAAGGGCTGTGCGCGAACCGCATCGAGAGCATCTATGGCATCCTGAACGGGACCTGCAACTACATCCTGACCCGGATGGAGAACGAAAAGCTGCCGTTCGACGAGGTGTTGAAGGCGGCGCAGGCGGCGGGCTACGCCGAGGCGGAGCCGAGCTTGGACATCGACGGGCATGACACGGCGCACAAGGCGGCCGTGCTGGCTTCGCTGGCCTATGGCTGCAACGTGCCGCTGGACAAGGTGCAGGTGTCGGGCATCCGCGGGATGGCGGCGGCGGACATCGCCTATGCGGCGGAAATGGGCTACCGGATCAAGCTGCTGGCGATCATCCAGGGCGGGCCCGAGGGCGTCGAGGTGAGCGTGCAGCCGACGCTGGTGGAGCACGGCCACCAGCTGGCGGCCGTTTCGGGCGTCTTCAACGCGGTGCTGGTCAAGGGCGACGTCGTGGGCACCACGCTGTATTACGGGCGCGGCGCCGGACGCGCGGCGACGGCCAGCGCGGTCGTGGCGGATCTGGCCGACGCGGCCCTGAATCTGCGCGCGGGCGGACGGCGGCGCGATCTGAGCGGCCTGCCGGCGAAAACGCCGGTGGCGCTGCGCGACCCGGGCGACATCGTGGCGCGGCACTACCTGCGTTTTTCCATGAAGGACCAGCCGGGCACCTTGGCGCGCGTGGCCGCCGTCCTGGGCGACCACCGCATCGGCATCGATTCGGTGATGCAAAAGGAAGCGCCCACGAACGCGGAATACGTGCCCGTGATCATCGTGACCGGGCCCGCGCGGGAGCGGGACATGGCCGGGGCGCTGGCGAAGATCGCCGCGCCGGACGGCCTGACGGACCGGCCGACGGTGCGCTACCGCATCGAAGATTTCGAATAGGCAGACAAACAAAGGAGGAAACAGGCGATGGCCTTGTATGTGCAGAAATATGGCGGAAGTTCCGTGGCGGATGCCGAGTGCATGCGCCGCGTGGCGAAACGCATCCGCGACACGCAGCAAGCCGGCAACCAGGTGGTGGTGGTGGTGAGCGCCATGGGCGACACGACCGACGACCTGATCGCGCTGGCGAGGCAGGTGAATCTCGAGCCCAACGAGCGCGAGATGGACAGCCTGATGGCCACCGGCGAAATGGCCTCGAGCGCCATTCTCACGATGGCGCTCCACGCCGTCGGCGCGAAGGCGATCTCGATGACCGGCCACCAGGCGGGCATCAAGGTGGATGGCACGCACCTGAAGGCGAAGATCCAGGAGATCAATCCGAAGCGGATCCAGGACCATTTGAAGCAGGGCTGCGTGGTGGTCGTGGCGGGTTTCCAGGGAATGAATCCCGCGGAAGATGTCGCCACGCTCGGACGCGGCGGATCCGACACGACGGCCGTGGCCCTTGCGGCGGCCCTGAAAGCCGACCGCTGCCAGATCCTGAAGGATGTGGACGGGGTGTTCACCGCGAATCCCCGCGTGGTGCCGGCGGCCCGCAAGCTCGACGAGATCACGTACGACGAGATGCTGGAGCTGGCGAGCTGCGGGGCCGAAGTCCTGCAGTCGCGGGCCGTCGAATTCGCCAAGAACTACGGCGTGGTGTTGGAGGTCCTTTCAAGTTTTGAAGTCAAGCCCGGCACGTTGGTGCGGGAGGAGGTCGAAGAGATGGAACAGGTGATCATTCGCGGCATCGCCGCAGACAAGAACCAGGCCAAGGCGACGTTGCTGGGCGTGCCGGACACCCCCGGGGTGGCCGCGCGCATCTTCAAGAGCCTGGCCGGCGCGAACATCAACGTGGACATGATCGTCCAGAACGTCAGCGCGGCGGGCATCACGGACCTGTCGTTCACGGTGGCGAAGGACGACATCGCCAAGACCAAGCGCCTGCTGGAGCCGCTGGTGCGGGAGATCCAGGCCGCGGGACTGAGCTTCGACGAGAACATCGCGAAGGTGAGCATCGTGGGCGTGGGCATGAAGAGCCACTCGGGCGTGGCTTACAAGATGTTCGACGTGCTGGCGGCGCACCAGATCAACATCGAGATGATCTCGACCTCGGAAATCAAGATCTCCGTGGCGATCCGCGCGGCGGACGCCGACAAGGCGGTCCGCGCGATGCACGAGGCGTTCGGCATGGCGTCCGCGCCGAAGCAGGCCTCCGCGAAGCGGAAGGCTCCGGCGAAGAGGGGCGCGAAAAAGAAGTGAGAGGGCGGGCCGATCCGGGCCCCGGGAGTTCCGCATGAAGAAGATCACCATCTACGACACGACGCTGCGCGACGGCGCGCAGGGGGAAGGCATCAACTTTTCGCTGTCGGCCAAGATCCGGATCGCCCGTTGCCTGGACGAGTTTGGCATCGACTACATCGAGGGCGGGTTCGCCGCGTCCAACCCCAAGGACATGGCGTTCTTCGACGAGATGAAAACCGTCCGGCTGAAGCACGCGAAGCTGGCGGCGTTCGGCAGCACGCGGCGCGCGCGCCTGACGGCGGCGAAGGACCCCGGGCTGGCGGCGATCCTGCGGACGGGCGCGCCCGTCGCGACGATCTTCGGCAAGAGCTGGCTGCTGCATGTCGAGAAGGTGCTCAAAACCACGGCGGAGGAGAACCTGAAGATGATCGCCGATTCCGTCCGCTTCCTGAAGAAGCACGGCAAAGAGGTGATCTATGATGCCGAGCACTTCTTCGACGGCTATCTGGACAACCCCGAATATGCGCTGCGGACGCTGCAGGCCGCGGCCGACGCGGGGGCGGACGCGCTCGTGCCGTGCGACACCAACGGCGGACGGCTCACCTCCGAAGTGGCGCGGATCACCGCCGAGGTGCGGGCCCGGTTCCCGGGCGCGGCGCTGGGCATCCACACGCACAACGACTCCGATCTCGCGGCGGCCAATTCGCTGGCGGCGGTGGAGGCGGGCGCCACCATGGTCCAGGGGACGATCAACGGCTACGGCGAGCGGACCGGCAACGCCAACCTGTGCTCCATCATTCCAAGCTTGGCCCTCAAGATGGGCGCCCAGATGGCCTGCGGCGCCCGGCTGGGGAATCTCCGGAGCGTTTCGCTGCTGGTGGACGAGATCGCGGACCAGCGTCCCCCGAAGAACCGGCCCTTCGTCGGCGAAAGCGCCTTCGCGCACAAGGCGGGCATGCATGTGGACGCCGTCAGCAAGGTGTCGCGGAGCTTCGAGCACGTCGATCCGGCGGCGGTGGGCAATGAACGGCGCATCCTGATGAGCGAGCTGTCGGGCGCGAGCAACGTGCGCCTGAAGACCGGCGAGATGGGGCTGGTTTTCCAAAAAAACTCGCCGGCGGTGAAGGACATCCTGCAGAAGCTCGAGAACATGGAGAAGAACGGCTACCAGTTCGAATCGACCGAAGCCTCCTTTAAGCTGCTGGTTCAGAAAGTGCTCAAGAAGCACGTGCCGTTCTTCGATCTGCAGGGGTTCAGCGTGGTGGTTCAGAAGAAGGATGGGACCAGCAAGGCGACGACGACGGCCACCATCAAGGTCAGCGTGAAAGGACAGACCGAACTGACGGCCGGCGAGGGCGACGGTCCCGTGGATGCGCTCAACAGCGCGCTGCGCAAGGTGCTGCGCCGGTTCTATCCCGCCATCGATTCGGTGGTCCTCGAGGACTACCATGTGCGCATCCTCAATCCCGAGTCGGCCACGCAGGCGACGACGCGCGTGCTGATCGAGTCCTCGGACGGCCGCGAGCGGTGGGGCACGGTGGGCGTGAGCGAAAACATCATCGAAGCCTCGTGGGAGGCGCTGGTGGACAGCGTGGAATACAAGCTGTTCCTGGACGAGCACCGCCGCCGGTCCAGCAAGAAGTAAGAGGTTTTGGCCATGTCCGAGCTCCCGAAAAACTACGATCCGAAAGCCATCGAGCAGAAGTGGTACGACTGGTGGAAGGAGAAGGGGTATTTCCATTCCGATTCCGGGCGGGGCGGCAAGCCGTACACCGTCGTGATCCCGCCGCCGAACGTGACGGGCATCCTGCACATGGGCCACGCCTTGAACGAGTCGATCCAGGACGTGATGGTGCGCCGCAAGCGCATGCAGGGGTTCAACACGGTCTGGGTGCCGGGCACGGACCATGCGGGCATCGCCACGCAGAACGTGGTGGAGCGGCAGCTCAAGAAGCAGGGCCAAAGCCGCTGGGACCTGCCGCGCGACGAGTTCCTGAAGCGGGTCTGGGAGTGGAAGGAGCAATACGGCGGCACGATCCTGAACCAGCTCCAGAAGCTGGGCAATTCGTGCGACTGGGACCGCACGCGCTTCACGATGGACGAGGGGCTCAGCGACGCGGTGGCCGAGGTGTTCGTGCGCCTCTACGCGAAGAAGCTGATCTATCGCGGCGAGTACATCATCAATTGGTGTCCGCGGTGCGGCACCGCCCTGTCGGACGAGGAGAGCGAGCACGAGAACCAAGCGGGCCATCTGTACCACATCCGCTATCCGGTGAAGGGCGGCCGCAAGAACGAGTTCGTGACGGTGGCCACCACGCGGCCGGAGACCCTGCTGGGCGACACGGCCGTGGCCGTCAATCCGCGCGACGAGCGCTATGCCAAGCTCAAGGGCAAGACGCTGCGGCTGCCCGTGCTCGGCCGCGAGATCCCGCTGATCGAAGACGATTTCGTGGATCCGCAGTTCGGGACCGGCGCGGTGAAGGTCACGCCGGCCCACGATCCGAACGACTTCGAGATGGGCCGCCGGCACAACCTGCCCATGGTCAACGTCATGACCGGCTCGGGCGAGATGAACGAGAACGCCGGGCCGTACCAGGGGCTCGACCGGACCGCCTGCCGCGAGAAGATCGTCGCCGATCTGCAAGAGTCGGGCCTGTTGGTGAAGATCGACGACCACCTGCATGCGGTGGGCCATTGCTACCGCTGCCACACGGTGGTCGAGCCGCGCCTTTCGCCGCAGTGGTTCGTGAAGATGAAGCCGCTGGCGCGCCCGGCCATCGAGGCGGTGAAGGACGGCCGCGTCCGCTTCGTGCCCGAGCGCTGGAACAAGGTGTACCTCGACTGGATGGAGAACATCCGCGACTGGTGCATCAGCCGCCAGATCTGGTGGGGGCACCGCATCCCCGTGTTCTATTGCGAAGCGACCGACTGCCAGCACGAGTGGGCCGCCAAGGGGCAGCCGGCGAAATGCCCGCGCTGCGGCTCCGACCAGTTCCGCCAGGACCCCGACGTGCTCGACACGTGGTTCAGTTCGTGGCTGTGGCCGTTCAGCGTGTTCGGATGGCCGAAGGACAACGCCGATTTGCGCTTCTATTATCCGACCAGCGATCTGGTGACGGGTCCGGAGATCATCTTCTTCTGGGTGGCGCGCATGGTCATGGCAGGCTTGGAGTTCATGGGCGACGTGCCGTTCCGCCGCGTGTATCTGCACGGCACGGTCCGCGACAGCCAAGGCCGCAAGATGAGCAAGAGCCTGGGCAATTCGATCGACCCGCTCGACATCATCGCCGACTTCAGCGCCGATGCGTTGCGCTTCAGTCTGATCGCGCTGACGGCGACCGGCCAAGACGTGTACATTTCGAAGGAAAAGTTCGAGCTGGGCCGGAATTTCGGGACGAAGATCTGGAACGCGGCGCGGTTCATGCAGATGCATACCGGCGAACGCGCGGTGGACGTCCGCGATCCGAAGTTCGATCCTTCGCTGCTGACGGCGGACGACCAGCACATCCTGGCGCTGCTGCACAAGACGATCTCCGCCTGCGACGAGAACGTCGAGCGGTGCCGCTTCAACGACTACGCCAAGGCGATGTACGAGTTTTTCTGGCACGAATTCTGCGATTGGTACGTGGAATACGCGAAACAGCCGCTCTACGGGGCCGACGAGGGGCGCAAGGGCGAGGTGCTCAAGGTGATGCACTATGTGCTGTCGCGCGCGCTGTGCCTGCTGCATCCCATCATGCCGTTCCTGACGGAGGAGCTGTGGCAGGGGATGGGATATGCCGCCATGGCCGAATCGGCCATGATCGCGCCGTGGCCGCGCGCGATGGACGAGGAGGAGCTGGCTTCGTGGGGCGTTCAGGCCGATGCCGTCGCCTACGTGGACGCCAAGCATGCCGCCATCGGGCTCGCGCGCAACCTGCGGGCCGACTACGGGCTCGCGCCCGCGCAGACCGCCGATTTCGTCCTGCGGCCGGGGGATGCCGCCGTGGGCGACCGGGTGCGCGCCGACCGCTCGGCTTATCTGCCGTATTTGAAGGCCGGCAAGCTGGAGGTGGAGGCCGATTTCACGCCCGCCAAGGCCATGCCCAGCGTCATCACGCCGCTGGGCACGCTGTTCATGTCGCTGGAAGGCCATGTGGACGTGGAGGCCGAGAAGATGCGGCTTTCCGAACAGCTTGAAAAAACCGGGCAAGAGCTGGCGGGCGTCAGCAAGAAGCTCGAGAACGAGAATTTCGTGAGCCGGGCGAAACCCGAGGTCGTCGAGCAGGTGCGGACGCGCAAGCGCGAGCTCCAGGAGAAGCGCGACAAGCTGGGGAAGCTGATCGAAGCGATGGCCTCGTCCTGAGCCGCCCCCGTCGTTTACAGAAAGAAGGAGAAAACCGCATGGCCAAGGAACTGGCATTTGTCTTGATCAATCCCTACACGGTCGCCAAGTCGCGCACGGGCGGCGTCATCGCGCGCTACATCAGCCGGACCGGGCTGGACTTCGTGGCGGCGCGGATGTTCGCGCCGAACCAGGAGCTGGCGCAAGCCTATGCTCAACTGATCCGCACCGATTCCGACATCGACCCCGTCATCCGCCCCCTGTTGGCGGACTACGTGGAGCGGGAATACGGACCCGATCCCGCCACGGGCTGCCGCCGCCGCGTCATGATGCTGCTGTTCGAAGGCGAGAACGCCATCCAGGCCGTGAAGGACGTCACCGGGCCGATCCGCCCCACCAACAGCGGCGAAAGCGTTCGCGACACGTTCGGCGACCACATCCTGGATCCGGCCGGCGCGATCCACTATCTGGAGCCGGCGGTTTTCATCGGGCCGAACCCAAACGCCACCGCCGAGGCGCTGAAGCTCTGGGCGAAGTACAGCGAGGAATGCGGCGGGATCGTGGATGCCGCCGGAGACGTTCCTCAGGGCGCGTCCTTGGAAGAGGCGCTCGTCATCCTCAAGCCCGACAACTTCCGGTTTGCCAGCGCCCGGCCGGGCCTCATCATCGATATTTTTTCCCGCTCGGGTCTGCGGATCGTCGCCGCGAAGATCCATCGCATGACCGTCGCCGAGGCCGAAGAATTCTACGGCCCGGTGCGCGACGTCCTGCGCGAGAAGCTCAAAGGCATGGTGGCGGAGCGCTCCGCCAAAGCCGTGGCCGCGGAGCTGGGGATGGAGGTTCCCGAAGAGGTCAAGGGCCAGCTCGGCGACATCCTGGGTCCGCGCTATGGCGACAACCAGTTCTACCAGATTGTCCAGTTCATGACCGGGCGCTGGGGCGAGGGCCTGCTCGAGGAGGAGAAGGCCAAGCCCGGCACGGTCCATTGCCTGCTGCTGGTCTATGCCGGCGTCAACGCCATTTCGCGCATCCGCAACATCCTCGGCCCCACCGACCCCAGCAAGGCGCTGCCCGGGTCCGTCCGCCGCGAGTTTGGACAGGACATCATGGTCAACGCCGCGCACGCCTCGGATTCCGTCGAAAACGCCCGGCGCGAAATGAAGATCACCCAGGTCGGAGCCGACAGCCTCCGCCCTTGGGCGGAGGCTTACTATCCGTAAGTCCGACCGTGCTCCCCCCCGCCAACCCCAACCCCAAAGGAGACTGACATGTTCTTCAACCAAATCGAAACCGCTCCCGCCGATCCCATCCTGGGCCTGACCGAGGCCTTCCGCAAAGACCCGCGCGCCACCAAGGTCAATCTGGGCGTGGGCGTTTTCGTGGACGACAAGGGCACGACGCCGGTGTTGGAATGCATCCGGCGCGCGGAGCGCCTGCTGTGGGAAACGGAGAAAACCAAGGGCTACACGCCGATCTCCGGACCCGCCGAATACGGCGAAGCGGTGGCGCATCTGGTGTTCGGGAGCGATTTCAACGGCCTGGCCACGAACCGCGTCGCCGTGGCGCAGACGCCGGGCGGCACCGGCGCCCTGCGGGTCGGCGCGGAATTGCTGAAGGACTTCCGCAAGCAGGGGGCGGTCTGGATGCCGAATCCGACCTGGGGCAACCACGGCGGCATTTTCACCGCGGCGGGGTTGGCGACGAAGAGCTATCCCTACTACGATCCCGCCACCCAGGGCGTGGACGTCGAGGCGATGTGCGCCGCGCTGGAGAAAATCCCCGCCGGCGACGTGGTGCTGTTGCACGTCTGCTGCCACAATCCCACCGGCGCCGATCTCGACTCCGCGCAGTGGGCGCGGGTGGGCGACATCGCCGCCAAAGCCGGCTGGCTGCCATTCTTCGACTTTGCCTACCAGGGCTTCGGCGCGGGACTCGAAGAAGACCGCGCCGGACTGCTGGCGGTGATGCAGAAGGTGCCCGAGGCGCTGGTCGCCTCGTCGTTCTCCAAGAACATGGGCCTCTACGGCGAGCGCGTCGGCGCGCTGTTGCTCGTGGCCGAATGCGCCAAGGGCGCGGCCGCCGGGTTGTCGCAGGTCAAGCGCCTCGTGCGCGTGCTCTACTCCAATCCCCCCAAGCATGGCGCGGCGCTGGCGCGCATGGTGCTGGAAGACGCCGAGCTGCGCCGCCGGTGGGTCCAGGAAGTGGAAACCATGCGCCTGCGCATCCAGAGCGTTCGCCAGCAGCTCGTCGCCGGCCTCGCCGCGCGAGAAACCGGAGTCGACTTCTCCTTCATCGTCCGCCAAAATGGGATGTTCTCCTTCAGCGGCCTGGGCGATGCCCAGGTGGACTTTTTGCGCGCGCAAAAAGCCATCTACATGGTCAAGGGCGGCCGCATCAACGTCGCCGGCCTCATGGCCGAGTCGCTGGAGTACGTCTGCGACTCCATCGCCGAGAGCCTGAAGCTCTAGGTTGCGGCTCCGGAGAGCGGCCGCGCCGGGAGACGTTTCGCGAGGAAAGGCCGCAGTCCTTGGCCGGAAGGATGAACGCGTCGGGAGATGTCCGGCCGCCTGGAATTTGCATTTGCAACGGCATGCGGCAACGTTTATGATGAACCATCGTTTTGTTGCGCAACGATGCGAGTCGAATGCTTGGGAAGAGTGGGCGCGCGAAAAGGGATGGATGAGGAGCGTGGCGGATGGCGATTGCGGCAAATACCCGGTTGGGACAAGGCGTGGTGATCCATCAGCCGGATCTGGTGAACCTCTACGGCTGCGCGATCGGCGACGGGACCCGGATCGGGGCGTTCGTCGAAATCCAGCGGGGCGCCGTGATCGGGGCCCGGTGCAAGATTTCATCGCATACGTTCATCTGCGAGGGCGTGACCATCGAAGACGAAGTGTTTGTCGGCCACGGCGTGATGTTCATCAACGATCCGCAGCCCCGGGCGACGGCGGAAAACGGCGCGTTGCAGACCGAGGCCGACTGGACCTGCCTGCCGACCTTGGTCAAGCGCGGGGCCTCCATCGGCAGCGGGGCGGTCATCCTGTGCAATGTGACCATTGGCGAACGGGCCCTGATCGGCGCCGGGGCCGTGGTGACCAAGGACGTGGCGCCGGGCGCCATCGTGGCCGGGGTGCCCGCTCGCCTGATGAGAAGCAAGGGAGCGAAGACATGAGCAAAATCATCGGCGTGGGGGTGGTGGGGTACGGGTATTGGGGACCGAATCTGGTCCGGAACCTGATGGCGAATCCGGACTGCCGGGTGCGGGGCGTCAGCGACCTCCGGGAAAAGCAGATGGCGGCGGCCACCCTGCGCTATCCCGGGATGCTCTGCACCACCGATTGCTCCCAGATCATGAATCATCCGGACATCGACGCGGTGGTCATCGCCACGCCGGTTTCATCGCATTATCCGCTGGCCATGCAGGCGTTGAAGGCCGGGAAGCACGTGTTGGTCGAAAAGCCGCTGGCTTCCTCCTCGGAGCAATGCCAGGCGCTGATCGAGGAGGCCGCCCGGCGGAATCTGGTTCTCATGGTGGACCATACCTTCATCTACACGGGCGCGGTCCGGAAAATCAAGGAGCTGGTCGAGGGGGGGCATCTGGGCTCGCTCTATTATTATGACTCGGTCCGGGTGAATCTGGGGTTGTTCCAGCATGACGTGAACGTGCTGTGGGATTTGGCGGTCCACGACCTGGCCATCATGGATTACGTGCTGGGCCAACCGCCGCTGGCGGTGGCGGCGACCGGCGTGGCCCATATGGCGGGACATCCCGAAAACATCGCGTTTCTGACCTGTTTCTTCGCGGACAACCTCATCGCCCATTTCCACGTCAACTGGCTGGCGCCGGTCAAGATCCGGCGCACCTTGATTGGCGGGAGCCAGAAGATGATCGTCTACGACGATCTGGAGCCGAGCGAGAAGATCAAGGTGTATGACAAGGGCATCAACTGGGCCGACACGCCGGAAGGGGTCTACCGCATGATCAACGGTTATCGGACCGGGGATATGTGGGCTCCGCAGCTGGTTGGCAGCGAAGCCTTGGGCGTCGAAGTGGCGCACTTCATCGACTGCATCGGTTCCGGCGCAAAGCCGATCACCGACGGCGCGGTGGGACGGCGCGTGGTTCAGATCCTCGAGGCGGCTTCGGCTTCAATGGCGCAGCGCGGCCACCCCGTGGAACTGGAGGGATAGAGCATGATTCCGTTCGTGGATTTGAAGGCGCAGTATCGGAGCATCAAGCCGGAAATCGATGCGGCGATCGGGCGGGTGCTGGAGACGGGCGCGTTCGCCTTGGGTCCCGCCGTGGCCGATTTCGAAAAGCAGTTCGCCCCGTATGGCGGGGTGGCCTTCGCCGCCGGCGTGAACACGGGAACCAGCGCCCTGCATTTGGCGCTGCTGGCGCTGGGCGTCGGGCGCGGCGACGAAGTCATCGCGCCGGCCATGACGTTCATCGCGACGGTTTCGGCCATCGACTACACGGGGGCGCGCCCGGTGCTGGTCGATGTGGAGCCCGGCACCTGCACGATGGACCCCGCGAAGATCGAGGCGGCCATCACGCCGCGCACCAAGGCGATCCTGCCGGTGCATCTCTATGGCCAGTGCGCCGACATGGATCCGATTCTGGAGATCGCCAAGAAGCACGGGTTGCCGGTGGTGGAGGATTGCGCCCAGGCGCACGGCGCGGAATACAAGGGGCGCCGGGCCGGCAGCATGGGGGTGATGGGCTGTTTCAGCTTCTATCCCGGGAAGAACCTGGGGGCCTATGGCGAAGGCGGGGCCGTGGTCACGGACCAGCCGGCGCACGACAAGGCGATCCGGATGCTGCGCGATTGGGGCACGGACAAAAAGTACTACCATGATCTGAAGGGGTACAACTACCGCATGGAAGGCATCCAAGGGGCGGTTCTGGGCGTCAAGATGAAGTACATCGAGGAATGGACCGAAAATCGCCGCGCCGCGGCGAAGCTCTATCGCGAACGATTGGCGGGAATACCGGGCGTCCGGGTGTCGCAAGAAGCGATGGATCGCCGGCACGTCTACCATGTCTTCGCCGTTTTCGTGGAGAACCGCGACGAAGTGGCCAAGCGGATGCAGGAAGCCGGCGTTGGCGTCGGCATCCATTATCCCATCCCGGTCCACTTGCAGAAATGCTTCGCCGAACTGGGATACGAGCGCGGCGATTTCCCCGTGGCGGAGCGGATCGGCGCCGAAGAGCTTTCCCTGCCGATTTTCCCGGAGTTGAGCCGGGAGCAAATCGATCAGGTCGTCTCCGAACTGGAGAAATCCATCCGTGGCTGAACGGGTCCAGAAACCGGGCCGGGTCAGTCCCGCCCGCCACGCCCAATCGGCGGAGTCCACGATGCCTGAGGAAATCCACCAGGCGCAACGCTTGCGGGACGAACGGGGGTTGGATGAGATGCTTGCCCTATATGGCCAGCACCTCGGGGGTCTCAGCGCCCAGGATTTTCGGATGCGGCGGGTGATTTGGCGCGCGCTGGTCAAGTCGTGCGGCGAGAATTTGCAGGTGGGGGCGGGCGCCTTGTTCCGGAACATCGAGACGTTTGAAATCGGGGACCAGGTGTGCATCGGGCCTCAAAGCTACATCCAGGGAATGCATGATGGCCATTGCGTGATCGGGCACCATGTTTGGATCGGGCCGCAGGCATTTCTGGATGCGCGCGATCTCGAGTTGGGCAACTATGTCGGATGGGGGCCGGGGGCCCGGTCGCTTGAATCCCAGCACACGGGCCAGCCGGTCCATCTTCCCCTCATCCAGACCGATCTGGACATCCAGCCCGTTCGGATCCAGGAGGGTGCGGATATCGGCACCAATGCGGTCATCATGCCGGGCGTGACCGTCGGGCGCGGCGCCATCGTGGGGGCGGGGGCCGTGGTGACCCGGGATGTCCGCCCTTTCGCCATTGTCACGGGAGTGCCGGCCCGGTTCTTGCGTTGGAGAGAGGGGCATGAAGCATCCTGATCCATCCGGGCCTTCCTTTGATCGAACCGGAAACGGCCATCCGGCCGCAGACCGCTCCGGATTCCCGCCATCGCCATGAAAAAAACACTCATCAGCCTGATCACGCCCGCCTTCAATGAGGCCCAGAACCTGCCGCGCCTCTACGGGCGGATTTGCGAGGCGCTGGACCCGTTGGCCGATGTCGCGTGGGAATGGATCGTCGTCGACGACCATTCCGCGGACGACACGTTTCCGGTCGTCGCGGAGATCGCCGCGCGAGACCCAAGAGTGCGCGGGATGCGCCTGTCCCGGAACGCCGGCTCCCACATCGCCTTGCGGCTGGGGCTTTCCAAAATGAACGGGGATTGCGCGGTCGCCTTGGTCGGCGATCTGCAAGACCCGCCCGAAATCATTTCGGAAATGCTGGAGGTTTGGCGGGGCGGAACCCAAGTGGTGTGGGCCGTCCGGGAAAGCCGCAAGGGGGAAGATGCGGCCAAAATCCTGTTTTCCCGGTTTTACTACTGGATCATGCGGCGGATCGTCGGCTTGAAGGACCTTCCCTCCATGGGCGCGGATTTCTTCCTGGCCGACCGCCGGGTCATCAATGTGCTGATGGAATTCAACGAGTCCAACGTCAGCATCTTGGCGCTGCTGACGTGGGTGGGATTCCGGCAAGGCCGGATTTGCTACGAAAAGCAGGAGCGGGCGGGCGGGGAATCGGGCTGGACCTTCGAGAAAAAAGTGAAGATCGCGATCGACTCGATCACGTCGTTCTCCTATTTCCCCATCCGCATGATGAGCTATGCCGGCATGGCGGTCGCTCTTTCCGGCTTTCTGTACTCCCTGGTCATCGTCGCCAACAAGTTTCTGGGCAATCCGAGCAAGGGATGGTCCGAGTTGATGATCGTCCTGCTGATTCTCGGAGGGCTTCAAATGTTGATGACCGGCGTGCTCGGCGAGTATGTCTGGCGAACGCTGGATGAATCGCGGCGGCGGCCCCGGTTCATGGTCGAAAACGACACCCGTCCCGGGTGACCCGTCCGGGGGACGTCGGCAGACCCAGCGAAAAGCGGAATTCAATCGGATTCGAAACAAGGACATATGCATACAAGCCCAGAAGGTTTCCTCAACGTCAAATTCGCGCTGGGACAGTTGCTGGTGGAGGGCGGCGAGCCGGCGCGGAATCTGGAGCGCGCCGTGGAGATGATCCGGCGCGCGGCGAAAAGCCAATGCGATTTGGTTCTCCTGCCGGAGGTCTTGGACCTGGGGTGGACCCATCCCAGCGCCAAGAACGAAGCCATGCCGATCCCGGGGGCCTACAGCGATGTCTTGACCGCGGCGGCGAAAGAGAACCGGATCTATGTCTGCGCGGGACTGACGGAGCTGGACGGCCGGACGGTCTACAACAGCGCCATTTTGATCGACGATTCCGGCGAGATCCTCCTGAAGTATCGGAAGATCAATGCGCTCGACGTCGAGCAGGAGTTCTACGCCATCGGGACGACGCTCAACGTGATCGACACGAAATTCGGACGGATGGGGTTGAACATCTGCGCCGACAACTATTTCGACTCGCTGCACATCGGCCACACGCTGGCGCGGATGGGGGCGCAGATCATCCTGTCTCCTTCGTCCTGGACGGTGGGGCACGATGTCACGGAGGAAGACGATCCCTACGGTGAAAAGTGGATGAAGCCCTATCGCGTGCTGGCGGAGTACCACGACCTGGTCATTCTCGGGACGACCAGCGTCGGGTACATCGTGGGCGGTCCCTACGAAGGGAAGAAGATGGTGGGCAGTTCGCTCGCGGTGAGCCGCGAGGGGCTTTTGGCGAAAGGGATCTACAATGAATTCGCCGGGGAACTCATCCCCGTGGAATTCACGGTTCCCGTCCGCAGGGAGAAGGGGACCGACATCGGGATCCGGCTGAAGTCGATGGGGTATGTGTTCGATGAACCGCCTCCGCGCAGCAAATGGTCGATGGATTTCCACGAGAAATCCAAGAGAGGATGATTTCCATGAGCCAGGCAAGCGAGACCGATTACCAGATTTGCACTCGGTGCATCCATGATTCAACCGTGCCGGGAACGGTGTTCGACGAGAACGGCGTGTGCAGCTATTGCCATTTGTACGACAAGCTGGACAAGATGTTCCCGTTGGGGGCGGAAGGCGAACGGCGGCTGGCCGCGTTGACCGACCGCATCCAGCGCGCCGGCCGGGGAAAAAAGTATGACTGTGTTCTCGGGGTGAGCGGCGGCCGGGACAGCACCTACACGCTGTATTATCTGGTCAAGGTGCTGGGTTTGCGGCCATTGACGGTCCACTTCAACGACGGCTTCGGCAATCCGGTGGCCGGGGAGAACATGAAACGATCCGCCGAGCGGCTGGGGGTGGATTTCCGGACCATCACCTCGGACTGGCGCGAGTCCAAGGATCTGAAGATCGCCTTCCTGAAGGCCTCCACCCCGGATCTGGAGTGCGCCACGGATATCGGGATCGCAACCGCCCTGTATGGGGCCGCGGCGAAGGAAAACGTCAAGTATGTCATCATCGGGCAGTCCTTCCGGACGGAGGGGATTGCCCCGCTGGAATGGAACTATCTGGACGGGAAATATCTGGACGCCGTCCATCGCTTGTTCGGCAAGCACAAGCTGCGCAAATGGACCCCGGAGGATCCCGGGTTCCACTTGAATGTCCGGCATATGGCCTATTATGCCGCTTGGCGGCGGATCCGCGCGATCCCCATCCTGTACTACGTTGATTACGTGCGGAAGGATGTGGACGACATCATAAAGAAAGAGTTCGACTGGGTCTATCCCGGAGCCCACTACTTCGACGATCTGTATCAAAGCCTCATGTTCTATGTGCACCGGGTGAAGTTCGGGTTCGACCGCCGGCGCTACAACTACTCGGCCCTGATCCGGTGCGGGCAGATGGACCGGGCCGAAGCGTTGCAGCGGATGGAGCAGGTCTACGTCATCGAGGACAAGAAGGTCATCGATCTCTGCATCAAGCGGCTGGGCTTGACGGAGGCCGAGTTCGCGGAGATCATGAAGCTGCCTCCGAAAACGTTCCGGGACTATCCCACGCAATATGGCCTGATCCGCAAAATGCGGATTCCCATCTGGATCATGTCCCGGTTGCGGCTGCTGCCGGAAACCGCCTACGACAAGTATTTCAGCTGCGGCTAGGGGTCGTCTCCGGCGCCTTGGAAGTCTTTTGGATCGTCGCATATGGCCTTCTCCTCCCGAACGAAAAGCCGGCTTCGGATCTGGCTGGGGGGGGGCGTCAGCTTGGTGGCCTTGTGGTTGGCGTTCCGCAATGTGGAATGGGGAGAGTTGGCGCGCGCCTTGGCGCTGGTGCGGCCCGGGTGGATCGCGCTGGGCATCCTGTGCACGCAACTGGAATTGACGTTGGCGGCTTGGCGGTGGCGGGTGCTGCTGCGTCCCATCGGCCGCTACCGGCTTTTGGGGGATTGTTTTTCGCTGTTCATGGTGGGCTATGCCGCCAACCAGATCTTTCCGGCGCGCCCGGGTGAAATCATCCGCTCCGTTTTGTTTGGCCGGAAGTTCGCCGTTTCCAAGGCGGCGGTTTTGGGGACGGCGGTCGTGGAGAAGCTGGTGGATGTCGTGGCCTTGGTCCTGCTTTTGGGGCTGGCCCTTGTGTTCATCGAGGTTCCCCTGGAGATCCGCCTGTTGGGGGCGCTGTGCGGCGTTGTCTCCATCGCCGCATGGGGCATTCTCTGGTTGGTTTGCCGGCGCGCGGCCCTGTCCACCTGGCTGTTGCGGGGATTGCGCTGGACTCCGCCGGCCGTCCATCGATGGCTGGAGCAATTCCTTCGGAATTCGATTGTCGGCATGGGGGCGATCCACGATCTGGCGACGGCCTTCTCCGCCTTGGCGCTTTCGGCCGCCGTTTGGGGCGCGGGCATTCTGGTGACGCAGGCCTATTTGATGGCATTTGGATTGCAGTTGCCGTGGTATGCCCCGGTTTTCGTCTTGGTGGTCGTCAATCTCGGGATGTTGATCCCTTCGTCGCCGGCGGCCGTGGGCGTGGCGCATCTGCTCTATGTCGTGTCCCTGTCTGTTTTTGGTGTGGACAAGGCGACGGCTTTGGCGGTAGGTCTGGTTCTGCATGCCATCAGCTTTGTCCAAGTGTTGGTGGTCGGACTTCTCTGTTTTGGACATGAAAACCTGCAGGTAAAGGACATCGATGATCAAGGGTAGCCAGGTGTTGGTGACGGGCGGGGCGGGACTGATTGGTTCCCACATCGTGGACCGGCTGGTCCGCGGGGGCGCCCGCGAAATCGTGGTCTACGACAATTTCGTGCGGGGCCGCCGCGAGAATCTCGCGTGGGCGTTGGCGAATGGCTCCGTGACCATCGTGGAGGGTGACATCCGCGACCGGGAGTCCCTGAAGGCGGCGATGTCGGGCGCGGACTTGGTGTTCCATTTGGCCGCCATCCGGATCACGCAATGCTCGGAGGAGCCCCGCTTGGCCTTGGAGGTTCTCGCGGATGGCACCTTCAATGTGCTGGAGGCCGCCAAAGATCTGGGGGTCCGCAAGGTGGTGGCGTCGTCGTCGGCTTCGGTCTATGGGCTGGCGGATGGCTTTCCGACGGCGGAGACCCAGCATCCCTACCACAACCGGACGCTGTACGGGGCGGCCAAGGCGTTCAACGAGGGATTGTTGCGGTGCTTCAACGAGATGTACGGGCTTCCCTATGTGGCCTTGCGGTATTTCAATGTCTATGGCCCGCGCATGGATGCCTATGGCGCCTATACCGAAGTGATGATCCGCTGGATGGAGCGGATCGAGGCCGGGCTCCCTCCGATGATTTTGGGGAATGGCTTGCAGACCATGGATTTCGTCTATGCGGAAGATGTCGCCGACGCCAACATCCTGGCGGCGGAAGCGGAGGTGTCCGACGAAGTGTTCAATGTGGCCAGCGGCGTCGAAACCAGCCTGAAAGGCTTGGCCGAGACGTTGCTGAAAGTCATGGGATCGACGGTCGCGGTGGAATACGGTCCGGAACGCAAGGTCAATGCGGTGTCCCGGCGTCTGGCCGACACCTCCAAGGCGCGGCGATTGCTGGGATTTGAAGCCGGGGTGGATCTAGAGGCCGGCCTGCGCCAATTGGTCGAATGGTGGCGGGCGGAAAAAGCCCGTCCGACCGGATGAGTTGCGACCCGATCAGAAGGTAGAGGAACGCCATGGACCCGAATTATGATGCCGCTTTTCGGAATTTCGAATACCGCTGGCCCGAGCGGTTTCCCGGGCCGCGCTGGACGCGGACCGAAGACGGGCGGGCTTTTATCCGGAACATGCCGGAGACGGCGGAAGAACTCCAGGCCGACAGCCGCTGGCCCGCCTTTTTCCCCTCGCCGATTTGCCTGGTGACGGTGCGGCATGGCGATGAAGTGGCGCTGGAGAAAGTGGTGGGGGCCTCGATCGTCAATCGGTTTCCCTACGTCTTGGCCTTGAGTTTTTGCCGCGTGCCCCTATCCGAACGGCATCATCCGCGGCATCGTTTCATGGAACTGCTGGAGAAAAGCGGGGCCGCGAATGTGCAGTTCCTGTCGCCGGGGCCTTTGCTAGGCCGCGCGATGGGCGCCGTCGCGGAAATTCCGGAAGCCCAGACCCGGGAGCGGCTGAAAGCCAGCGGATTGGGAATCCGGCCGGGGGAGAGCCATGGCGCTCCGGTGTTCAACGATGCCTATATGGTGTATGAAGGACATCTGGCCCGGCCCGTGAAGGGATTTGAGGGCGAGCGGGTATATGATCGCCCGTGGGAGGATGTGGGCAGTCACCGGGTCTACTTCCTGGAGATCAACTGCATCCAGTTGCAGGAGGAGATTGCGGAAGGCCGGCGCCACATCCATTGGCGGGGTCTTCCGGTCTGGTCGCCCCGGCTCCCGTTTCAACCGGCGGAACCGCCGTCGGTTCCGGGGGAGGGATTTCAGTCCGCCTATCAGAAGGGGTATGCGCCCCGCTATGTATTTCCATCGGCGGCGACGGCCGGGTTCGAGCAAGACGCGCGGAAACACGGGATGGCCATCAAGCATCTGGCCCCGTTGCCGGAAGACCAGGTCGAGGTGGACAACGACCGCGCGCGCTGGCCGTGCTTCTTCCCTTCTTCGCTGGCGATGATCACCACGTGGGGCGACGATGGCCGGCCCAATGTGATTCCGTGCGGGTCGACCACGGTGCTGAGCCGGAGCCCGATGATCATCGCCGCGTGCATCTCGTATGCCCGCATCAACGTGCGCTACGCGCCCCGCGCCTCGATCGATCTCCTGCGCAAGCGGGGGGCGTTCGGGTGCGCGGTCCCCTTCATCCACGAGCGAGTCGTCGCCGCGATCAAATATGCGGGGAACGTGTCGTTTCGCGACGATCCGGACAAGGTGGCCCGCTCCGGGCTGGCGGTGGAGCCGGGCGGGGAAGCGCCGGGATTGCCGGCGCTGCCGATCCAATATGACTGCCGGATCGTCGGGGAGGTCAAGCTCGGCACGCATGCGATGTTCCTGGGGGAAGTCCGCCGGATCCGGGTCCGGACGGATGTGCAGGCGGAAAATCCGTTGAAGTGGTGCCCTTGGGGCATCGTGGAATGAACGACATGAATATTCCTTTTACGCGGCCTTGGCTGGGAGTCGAGGAAGAGGCGGCGGCGGCGCGGGTGATTCATTCAGGTTGGGTCACCCAAGGGCCCGAGGTCGAGGCGTTCGAACGGGAATTCGCGGAATTCGTCGGGGCGCCCTGCGCCTGCGCGGTTTCCAGCTGCACGGCGGCGCTGCATTTGGCGTTGATGGCGGCGGGGGTGCAATCGGGCGACGAGGTCGTCACCGTGAGCCATTCCTTCATCGCCACGGCCAATGCCGTGCGCTATTGCGGGGCGACGCCCGTGTTCGTGGACATCGATCCGGGGACCTACAACCTAAACCCGGCAATGGTTGAGCGCGCGATTTCCTCTCGCACGCGCGCCATCCTGTGCGTTCATCAGATGGGAATGCCCTGTGATCTGGCTGCCATCCTCCCCCTCGCGCGCAAACGGGGAATCCTCGTGGTGGAGGATGCCGCCTGCGCCACGGGAAGTGAAATCCTCTGGAATGGCCAATGGGAAAAAATCGGGAAACCCCATGGGGACGTCGCTTGCTTTTCCTTCCACCCGCGGAAATTGCTGACGACCGGAGACGGGGGGATGATCACCACCCGCCGGCCGGAGTGGGACCGGCAATTCAAATTGTGGCGGCATCACGGGATGGATTTGCCGGATTCCGCGCGGCACAAGGCGAAGCAGATTCTCTTCGAGGGATATGCGGCCTTGGGATACAACT
Source organism: Opitutia bacterium (assembly GCA_009928955.1). Classification (GTDB taxonomy): domain Bacteria; phylum Verrucomicrobiota; class Kiritimatiellia; order CAIQIC01; family Lenti-01; genus Lenti-01. The sequence goes on from SABN01000020.1 coordinate 35,820, forward strand.
ACCGGCTGACGGACATCCAGGCGGCGGTGGGACGGGAACAGCTGAAGAGAATTCCGGCCGTCGTCGAACGGAGACGGGCCATGGGGGAGCGTTATCTGAGTCAACTGGCGAGCATTCCCGGGATCGGCTTGCCCGTCGAACCGGCGTGGGCGAAAACGAATTGGCAGAGCTTCTGTATTCGGCTCCCCGACGGATGCCGTCAGCTCGACGTGATGCAGCGGTTGCTGGATGCCGGGGTGGCGTCCCGGCGCGGAGTCATGAATGCCCACGAGGAGCCGGCCTACGGACCGGAGGATTGGTCGTGCGGTTGCTTGAAACCCGAATGCCGCTGCAAGCCCCGGAGCTGCGCCCGGCTGCATGAAAGCGAAACGGCGAAGACGGGCTGCATCCTCTTGCCGATGTTCCATGGGATGACCGAGGAACAGCAGGACTGGGTCGTGAAGAGCCTGGCCGATTCCGTTCGGGGCCGATGAGGGCGGCCTCCGGAAATGCGATGAAATCGCCGGCGATGGACAGGCTCCTCAACTTCGGCAGGGCGCATGTCCGGTCGTTGGCGGCGGGGAGCGCGGTTCTGCTGGCGACGGTCTTGGCGGTTCTGTTCTATAGCGCCACATGGCGGACCGGAGACGATGGCCGCTATTACGTTTTGGGCGTTTCCATCGCGGAAGGCGCCGGACTCGTTCACTACGAAAATCCGTTGCAGCCGCCCGAGTCGCTCACCCCCCCCCTCTATCCGGCCCTGATCGCCGGCGTCATGCGGACGACGGACAACCCCGTCGTTTGGGTGAAGCGGACCGGGAATGCGCTTTATGTGTTGGCGGTCCTGATGGCGGTGTTGGCCTTGATGGGGCCGCGCGGCGTTTCCCGCCCGGGACTGATGGGCGCGTACATGGGCATGCTGGCCGTCGGCGTGGCCTCGTTCGCCTCCTTCATCATGTCGGACACGCTCTTCATCCTGTGGGTATATGCCTGCCTTTGGTTGAGCGGCCGGGAGAAACAAGGCTGGCTCGCGTGCGTTGTCCTCGGGTGCGGTTGTGGACTGGCCTATCTGACCCGGATCGCCGGATTGGCCTTGGTGCCGGCCCTGCTGCTGCCCGTCCTGCTGAAAAGGCAATGGCGGAATTTGTTGTTCATCGGATTGGGCCTTGGCGTAGTGGTGGCCCCTTGGTTCTACCGCAAATACTTCCTGCTGGATCTTCCCGACCATTATGTCGCGATGGCGGAAGGCTATGCCCGGATGCAAGGCCAGAAGCTGTGGGTGCAGTTCCCGCTCATCATGGCGCAGGAATTCATCCGCGACATCCCGGTGTTCCTCGCGAAGGTGATTCCGCGCCAATTCCTGTATGCCGCAACGGAGGTGATCCCCAGCCAGCTGTTCTGGGATGGCGTCGGAGGGGTGGCGGGCTTTGCCATGGCGGCGGGTCTTTTGCTGCGAATCCGCCGGTGGACGGCCATCGACTATTTCTTCATTTTCACGATCTTGCTGATTGCCGCCATTCCAGGGCCGATTTACGACAAATACGCGTTTTTCCCGATCCTCCCCATCGCGGCTTTTTATTGTTTCGGCTTCATGGAATGGGTGGCCCATCGCGCCGCCGGCTTTTTCCATTCCAAATGGATGGGCCATGGGGTTCGGGCCGCCGCGCTCGGTGCGCTGGTCTTCTCATTGCTGTTGGATTTCACGGCGGGCGGGATTCATTTCGCGAAGGAAACCCCGCGCCGGCTCCATGGGCCATGGGCGCCCGAGAGATTCCAGTCTTTCGGGAATGCCTATTATGACGCATGGGCCCGGGTCAGCGAGGCCGCCACGTGGATCCGGAAGAACACTCCTGCGGACGCGCTTCTCATGTCGCGGAAGCCGGACCATCTGTTCGTGATGTCCGGGCGACAGGGGTGGCGATATGACCTTCCCCGCAAAGTGCTATGCGAGACTTCCATGGACGCGGTGGAGAAATTCTCGCCGGATCGCATGGTTTTGCTGTTGGAGGATGCATTTCCATCCGGCCCCACCTTCGATGCCTATGGAAACAACCGGGAAGCGGTGCTGAACGAAACCGTGCGCAAAATGCCCGAGCGCTGGCGGGTGGTCTATTCGACGGCGGAGCCGGTGACGCGCGTTTGGGCCTATGGCGGGGGCGTCGCGTCGGCCACGGGGGAGTGACCGTCGGGCTTGGCGGGCTTCATGATGAAGAACGCGCCGAGGACGGTCAGGGCGCAGGCCACCAGGATCGGCGCGGTGAGGGGCTCGTCGGCGAGGCTCCATCCCAGCAGCAGGCCGATGACGGGGACGACATACTCGTAGGAAATGGCGATGGCGGGCGTGCTGTGGCGCAGCAGCCAGAAGTAGCTCGTGAACCCGCCCAACGAAGCGCCCAAGACGAGCCCGGCGAATCCCATCCAGGCGGCGGGGCCGACGCCAGCGAGGTCGATGCGCGCGCCTTCGCCGATCAGCAGGCCCAGGACCAGCATCTGGCCGCCTCCAAAAAAGAACAGGAGCCCGGTCGAACGGACGGTGGAGAGGGGATTCGGGAAGGCGTGGTAATACAAGGTGCCCACGACCCAGATCGCCGTGCAGGCCAGCAGATACCACAGGCCGAGGGGATATCCGCCGGCCGTGCCGGCGCGGGTCTGGCGGGCGATGATGGCCAATCCGAGGAATCCGAGCAGGAGGCCGCTGGCTTGCCAGACAGAGGGGCGGGGAAGGCGACGGGCGAGCCAGCCTCCCAGCAGGAGCCATGCAGGGGTGGTGCCCAGCACGATGGCGGCGGTGCTGGAAGAAACCGTTTCTTGCGATTTGGCGAGCAAGCCGCTCCCGAAGACGATCAGGGGGCCTGCGGCGACGAAGTGGCGCCACAGGTCGGCGAAGGCCGGCCGGGAGCGGTCGCGCTGGAGCACGGAAAGGCCCCACATCAACGCGGAAGCGATCAGCATGCGCGCGCCGGTCATCATGAAGGGCGGCATGTCTTCGATGGCGAAATGGTTGGCGATGTAGGAGGAGCCCCACGAAAAGTAGAGCAGGGCCAGCGCCCCGGCGATTTTGAGCTTGTGAGGGATGCGGAGCATGGCCAAGCGGCGTTCATCCGCCGTCGGCGACGGTGCCGACGAGATGTCCGGAGCACAAGGCCCAGTGGAGGTTCCATCCGCCGGTGGGGCCATCCAAATCGAGGATTTCGCCGGCAAAATGCAGGCGTTTCGCGACCCGGCCTTCCAGCGTCTCCGGATGGACCTGTTTCAGCGACACGCCGCCGGACGTCGCCATGCTTTCCTGGAATCCCCCGGTGCCGCGAACCGCCAAGGGGAGCGCGGCGAGGTGCCGGTGCAGGCTTTTCCCCTGCTCGGCGGTCAGGCGGGAAAAGGTTTGATCGGGCGGGATGCCAGCCAATTCCAGAATCGTGCCAGCCAGGGCGCGTGGCATGTGCCGGGCCAGCCAGGCGTGGAGAGACCGGGACCCGTCGGTTTGCCGCAGCCGGAGGAAGTCGGGCGCCGCGGAAAGCAGGGCCAAGTGGAGCAGAACCGATCCTTCGGCGAGGAGAAGCCGGGCGACGCGCCCGGACAGATTGAGAACCGCCGGCCCGGAAATGCCGCGATGAGTGAAAAGCAGTTCGCCGCGCTCGGAGGTCCCGCGCTTTCCCGCGATGGAGATCGACACGTCTGGCAAGGAAACCCCGCTATGCAAAGCGGGCCAGTGTTCGGCGGTGCGGAGGGAAGTCAGGGCGGGCGCGGGGGGCGTGAGATCATAGCCCAAGGCGGAGGCCAAGGCGAATCCGGAGCCGTCGGAGCCGAGACGCGGCGCGGATTGCCCGCCAGCAGACAGCAGGACCGAATGGGCGGTCCATGAATCGATTTTCCATGGCGCGGCGGCGTTGTGCGGCGAAACCAAGCGGGAGACGGCATGGTTGAAAACAAACCGCACGCCCTCCCGCTCGCAAGCGTGAAGGAGGGCATCGCGAACTTGCGGCGCCGATTGGGAGCGGGGATAGATCCGGCCGGCGTCATCCGCCACCGTTGGCACGTTCATATCGGCCAAGAGGATCCGCAGGTCTTCAGGCGGGAGCGATCGAAAAGCGGGAAGGGCAAAACGGCCCTGCCGCCCAAACGCCGAGGCGAAGGCCTCTTCATCGGCGAGATGGCTCAGATTTCCGCGTCCGCCGCCGGTGACGGCCAGCTTGGCTCCAGCGCCCGGCAGGCGATCCACCACCAGCACGCCTCCGGGCAGGCGGCGGCGCGCGGCCGCCCAGGCGGCCAGAAGGCCAGCCGGGCCTGCGCCAACGATGAGAAGAGAGGCATCCAAAGGCATACGGAGGGGGGAGGGGGACCGATTTCTTTATTTTGAAAAGGGAATCCACCGCTGCAGGATGGATTCAAGCGTTCCGTCCTTTTGCCAGTCCGCCAGCGCCTGATTGGCGGATTCCCGCAACGTGACGCTGCC
>SABN01000240.1 GCA_009928955.1 Opitutia bacterium
GAAAGGGGCCTTCCAAAAAGGCTTTGGTCCCTCTGCGTTATCATCCGCACACCATTATCATCTGTTCGGTCGTTTGTTTTCACATTCTGCGGTCGTCCAGCCCGCCGTCAGCCACCCGAAGGGCCGCCTTTTAGCGGTCTGGGGCCTGATTTTGGACCCTCAGCCCCGTCTTCTCCTTTCTATCCCGCAGTCCCCGCGGGAACCATCGGCTTCCACACACCGGTCAGCAACAGCAGGTTGTGGGCGAACTGGCGCCATAGCAGCTCCATCTGCGCCCCCTCGCGGCCCCACATACGGCACCGCCGCCAGTGCAGCAGCCCCGCCAGCCGCGCGAATGCCCCCTCGCACACCACCCAGCGCGCCCGCCGTCTGCGTTTTCCCTCGGCGCTTTCCAGCCGCCCCGCGACCGTGTCCAGTGTCCCACGGTGCAGCGGGCGGCTCACGCAGCGCCCCTCCCTGCTCTTGGGGCAACATTGCGGCTTGGCCGGACAGGGGCCGCACGCGCCCGTCGGCGCCTGGTACACCACCGCAGTTCCGCTGTTGTTCAGCTTGCGCCGGCGCAGCCGCTCCCCCAGGGGACAGCGCATGGTGTCCGTCTCCCCGTCATAGGCGAAGGCCTCCGGCCGGTACTCGGGCGACACACCCGGCGCCGTTCGGTTCGCGGCCCGGTCTTCGGGCACGTAACAGCAAACCCCCGACCGCTCGATCGCCGCCAACTGCAGCGTGTCATGGTAGGCGCCGTCCGCCGTGATGCTCCGGACCGCGCCCGGCCCCGCGCCCACCCCCTCAAGCGCCGCGCGCGCCCCCTCCAGTTGCGGCTGAAGCTGGCCACCGTCGCCGCCCGCCCCCACCACTTGCGCGTGGACAATGGCACCCGACGCCAGGTCTGTCACCACCTGCGCGTTGTGCCCCGGCGCGAACGAGCCGTCCTTCTGCCGCTTGAGTCCGGCCTCGGGTTCGGTCACAGTCAGGCGGTCCTCCTCCCCCAAAAGCCCCAGGGAGTCCATTTCTCCCAGCGCCTTGTCCAGCCGCTCCTTGCGCCGTCGCAGGGCCTCGGTCTCCGGGGACAACGCGGCGGCCCCCTCCTCCTCCGCCCCGGAAAGCCGGTCGCGGAGCACCTGCTCGAGCCGTGTCCGCTGCGTCTGCATGCCGCGGCGGCGGCGCACCGCATGGCGCGACGACGCCGCCCGCACCACCGTCCCGTCCACCCCCATGTGCTCCCCTGGAAGAAGGCCGTTGCGCCCGAGCGCGCCGAGCACCTGCGCCCCAAGGCGCGCCAGCAGGTCCCCGCGGCCCCTGCGGAAGTCGCACAGTGTGCTTTTCTCCACCGGCGCGTCTCCCGAAAGCCAGCGGAACTCGATGTCGCCCGCGCAAAGCGCCGCAAGGCGCACTGACGAGGTCTCACCGCGCAGCATCCCCAGTATCCACACCGCCGCCAGGCTGCGCGGGTCGAGCGCCGGGCGCCCCGTCGCGTCATTCCGGTACAGGGTGTCGAAGATGCTGAAGTCCAGCGCGTCCAGCCCGGCGCGGATGGCGCGGGCCACAGAGTCGGGGGGAAGCAGCAGGTCCAGCGAGCCGACGATGAACTGGAGGGTTTCGCGGTGGTCTTCCTTGTAGCGTGCCATGGCGGATCTCCGGGGGTTAACGTTGTATATTGATATCAATATACAACGTTAACTCCGAATTGTCAAGGCCACCGGCAGTGTGAAATACTTTTTGGAAGGCCCCG
>SABN01000241.1 GCA_009928955.1 Opitutia bacterium
ACGTCAGACGGCGGAGTTATACGGTTCCGAATTTGAACTTTCAATCGGTATAGCGGTTGGGGTATACTGTGCGCCACTATGAAACGTGCGGGGCAAGGGTTGATCCGGCGGGAGATCGAGGCGCATGTCCTGAAGCTGGCGAAGATGTATCCGGTCGTCACGGTCACGGGTCCGCGCCAGTCGGGTAAGACGACGCTGGTGCGGCTGCTGTTCCCGTCGTTCGATTATGTGAATCTGGAGATCCCGGATGTGCGGGCGGAGGCGCTGGGCGATCCGCGCGGCTTTCTGCTGCGGCATGCCGCGCCGGCCATTCTGGACGAGATCCCGAACGCGCCCGCGCTGCTGAGCTACCTGCAGGCCGAGGTGGACGAGGCTGGCCGCAAGGGCATGTATGTGCTGACGGGCAGCCATCAGCCGGAACTTCAGGCCGCGGTCTCGCAGTCACTCGCCGGACGAACGGGGTTGGCCGAGCTGCTGCCGCTCTCCATCGCGGAGTGGAAGGCGGCCGGGGCCGCGAAAGGGCGCGACCGGTGGATGCTGGAGGGGTTCATGCCGCGGCTGGCCGGGGGCGACGTGGAGGCGGTGCAGCTCTACCGGGACTCTTTCCGCACCTACGTGGAGCGGGACGCGCGGCAGTTGATCAACCTGCGCAACCTCCGCGCGTTCGAGACGTTTGTCCGCCTGCTGGCGGGACGGGTGGGGCAGGCTGTCAGCCTCTCGTCGCTGGCCGGGGACGTGGGCGTCTCGGCTGTCACGTTGCGGGAGTGGCTGAGCGTGCTGGAGGCCTCCTATGTCGTGCGGACCGTCGCGCCCTATTTCAGAAATTTCGGCAAGCGGCTGATCAAGGCGCCGAAAATCTATTTCACGGAGACGGGCCTGGCCGCGTATCTGCTGGGCTTGCGCACGGAAGAGCAGGTCGCGCGCGACCCGCTGCTCGGGAGCCTGTTCGAGAACATGGTGGTCATGGAGGTCCTGAAGGCGCGGCTGAACGCGGGAAAAGAGCCGGACCTGTACTATTTCAGGGACAGCCAAGGGTTTGAGGTGGATCTGCTGCTGGCGTCAGGACGCGCGCTGATCCCGATCGAAATCAAGGCCGCGTACACGCCTGGCGAGGAGCTGTGCAAGGGCGTGCGGCGCTTCGCCGCGCTGGCGGCGGAGGCGGCGCGGCCGACTGTGATCTATGCGGGGAGGGACATTCCTTCGAGTGTCGCCCCCTCTTTCCTGCACTTTGAAAAAGCGGCGGATTTCATCCGCGACTGCCCGTGAACGGGGTGCCGCCGAGTGGCGTGTAACGAGAGCCGGAGAATCCGATGAGCGAACGGAGCGTGGGAGACGGGGTGACGGTCGGGCCGGAGACGGTGCGGCGGCTGGCGGGGCAGATCTGCGAGGGGCTGGCGCATGCGCACGCGCGGGGGGTGGTGCACCGCGACCTGAAGCCGGCGAACGTGCTGCTGACGTCGAAGGACCTCGGCAGGGCCGAGGCGCGGCTCTGCGACTTCGGGCTGGCGCTGGCGGTGGCGGTGGTCGCGGCGGTGGCGGTGGGGTACGGGACATATAGGACGTATGGGACGTATAGCGTGCGGCGGGCGAATGAGCGGGCGGCGGCGGAGCGGACGCAGGCGTAGGACGGGCGTGCGCCGGGAGGAGGCGAGTGCATGGATCTGCAGCCAAGTTGTAGACAGGGCGTTGACCATGAAAGCGCGTTCTTGTACACTATGGACATGAA
>SABN01000242.1 GCA_009928955.1 Opitutia bacterium
TCGAAAACTTCAAGTTCCGCAACCAGATCCCCACCCTCTCTAAGGCCGACGCCCTCGGCACGCTCTTCAACAAGTTCCTCGACCCCGACATTAATCTCAGCCCAGACCCCGTTCTGAACAACGACGGCTCTGTCCGCCAGCCCGGTCTCGACAACCATTCGATGGGCACCGTCTTCGAGGAGCTTGTCCGTAAGTTCAACGAGGAGAACAACGAGGAGGCCGGTGAACACTGGACGCCCCGCGACGCCGTCCGCCTCATGGCCAACCTCATCTTCCTGCCCATCGCCCAGAAGATCAAGTCCGGCTCCTACACGCTCTATGACCACGCCTGCGGCACCGGCGGCATGCTCACCGTCGCCGAGGAAACGCTGCTCGCCCTCACCAACCGGCACCGCCACGCCGTCAAGGCCCACCTCTACGGCCAGGAGATCAACCCCGAGACCTACGCCATCTGCAAGGCCGACATGCTCCTCAAAGGCGAAGGCGACAACGCCGACCACATTGTCGGCGGCGCGGAATGGTCCACCCTCCTCCATGACGCCTTCCCCGCCATGGAGTTCGACTTCATGCTCGCGAATCCGCCCTACGGCAAGAGCTGGGCCAAGGACCTCGACCTCATGGGCGGCAAGGACGGCATGCGCGACCCCCGCTTCAAGGTCATGCACAACGGCGAGGAGCTCTCCCTCGTCACCCGCTCCAGCGACGGCCAGATGCTCTTCCTCGCCAACATGGCATCCAAGATGAAGCACGCCTCGCCCCTCGGCTCGCGCATCGCCGAGGTCCACAACGGCTCCTCGCTCTTCACCGGAGACGCCGGCCAAGGCGAGAGCAACATCCGCCGCTGGGTCATCGAGAACGACTGGCTCGACGCCATCATCGCCCTCCCCCTCAATCTCTTCTACAACACCGGCATCGCCACCTACGTCTGGGTCCTGTCCAACCGCAAGACCGAGAACCGCCTCGGCCGCGTCCAGCTCATCGACGCCACCCAGTGGTTCAAGCCCCTCCGCAAGAACCTCGGCAAGAAGAACTGCGAACTCTCCGAAGAGGACATCGCCCGCATCTGCGACGCCTATCTCGCCTTCAAGGAAACCCCGCAGTCCAAGATCTTCCCCAACGCCGCCTTCGGCTATTGGAAGATCATCGTCGAACGCCCCCTGCGCCTCCACAGCCAACTGACCCTGAAAGCCGTCGAAGCCCTGCGCTTCGCCTCCGGCGACGAGGATCTCCGCGCCGCGCTCTACGAGCGCTTCGGCGACGCCCTCTTCACCGGTTTCTCCGCCGTCCGCCCCGAACTAGAAAAGGCCCTCGCCGAATGGTCCCAGGCCGCCGATGACGCCGAAGCTCCCGAAGACGCCGATGAGCCCGCCCCCAAGAAGGGCCTGCCCGAGAAGCGGCGCAAAAAGCTGCTCGATCCCAAAACCTGGGAGCGCGACGCCCGCCTGGTCGAGGCCGCAACCCTCCTGCGCGAAAAGCTGGGGGACGGCCTTTTCGAGGACCACAATCTCTTCCGCGACCGCGCCGACGTTATCTTGGACGACGCGGACCTCGCGCTCTCCGCCGCCGACCGCAAATTCCTCTACCGTGCCGTAAGCTGGCGCGTCGAAACCGCCCCGCCCGTCATTGCCAAGGTCCACAAGCCCGGCAAGGCTCACCTCGATCCCCTCTACGGCCTCTTCCCGCTCCCCTCGCCCTCTGGGAGAGGGGCCGGGGGCGAGGGTACTCC
>SABN01000021.1 GCA_009928955.1 Opitutia bacterium
GCCTTCGCCCATGCAGTGGTTGAGCTTGTGGGCGCCGGTGTGGTTGAGGTCCTCGCGCTTCATGTAGATCTGCGCGGCGCCGAGCTTCTTGGAGAGGCGCTCGCAGTGGTAGACGGGCGTCGGGCGGCCTTGGTAGTGCTTGCGGATGGAGCGGAGCTCGGCGATGAACTTCGCGGAGCGGGAGATGGTGTCGTAGGCGTCGCGGATCTCGGCCATGATGGCTTCGAGCTGCGGCGGGAGGTAGGCGCCGCCGTACTTGCCGAAGCGGCCATCCTTGTCGGGGTGGAGGTTGAAGTAGTTGGAATAATCGGGATCGTTCATGGCGTCTCCTGGGGTTTTGGCGTTGTTTCTTTGCGTAGATACACGAAGGCGCGGGAGGAGTCAAGCGGAAGAGACGAGGGGGGCAAAGGGGTCCGGGTTCGGGGTTCAGCGGTTGGGGAGGGGAAAGGGCTCTGGAAAATCTGTCAGATGGATCCGCGGGATCGGATGGATTTTTCCTGAACCCTGACCCCCGAACCCTGATGCATTTATGGCGTCACGACGAAGAGGGGGACTTCGAGTTCGTCGGGGGAGAGGCCGCCGTGGTTGCCGGTGGGGGGCGTCCTGCGCTTCGAGAGGGCGCGGGGATAGAGGAAGGCGTGGCCGGGGGCGGCGAAGAGGGTGTAGTCGCCGAGACGGTTTTTCAGGGCGGGATGGGGCTGGCCGGGCCCGAGGAGGCCCGAGCGGAGGATTTCGGAGTGGGGCACGCAGACGCTGGCGCCGAGAAGCGGCGCGGCGCGCGTCAGGCGCAGGAATTCCTTCACGCGGGCCGAGCGGACGAAGCACTGGACCATGCGGGCGTCGCCGGAGGGAAGCGTGGCGAGGGTGTCGTAGAAGCCGGGGATCGCGGAAAGGTCGAGGCGGGTGTGGGTCTGCATGTGGCCGTGGTCGGCGGTGACGAGCAGGAGGGTGTCGGTGCCGGCGAGGGCTTTTTGCGCGCGGGCGAGGAAGGCGTCGATCTCGCCGAGATGGCGGGCGGGGATGCGGCCTTCGGGGCCGTGCGTGTGGCAGTGGGTGTCGTAAAAGGGCCAATAGGCATAGGCGTAGGCGCGGCCGGGGGAGCGGGCGAAGGCGCGGAGGTGGCGGAGCATGCCGTCGAGGTTCTCGAACGAATGGCGCTCGGTCCACCACGGCATCGCCATCGAAGTGCGGCTGGTGGGGATGTACCCTTGCGAGATGAGGACGCGCCGGCCGCGGATGGTGGCGAGGGGCGCGGGCAGGGCGAGATATGTTTCCAGATCGAAATCGGGCAGGGCGATGGGCGTGTCGGTGCGGGTGATGAACGGCAGGATGGTGCCATCCATGCCGAGGTCGGAAAGGTGCAGATGCCAGCCGAGGATGGCGTGTTCGGCGGGGGAGGCGCCGGTGGCCAGCGTGGTGATGACGGCGGCGGTCGTGGCGGGGCTGGCGGTGGTGATCTTCTGCCAAGGGTGGAGGGCGAGGAATTTTCGGCCCTTGCCGGCAAGGATGAATTGATGCAACTGCTTGGAGCCAAGGCCATCGACAAGGAGGAGAACCACTTTCTTGTAGCGGCGGAGTTCGGCGGGGGGCAAGCCGCGGAGGGTTCGATGGGGGGAGCGTCCGCCGCGCGCGCGGATGATGGAGGACATCAGGTTGAGAAGGCTGCCGCCGTCGTAGTCAGGGCGGGGCAAGTCGCGGAACAGGAGGCGTGTGGTCATAGGCGGAAGTGTAGCGTGGCGGCGGGGAGATGGCAAGAGGGGGGGGCGGCGGCGGAAGTGGAGCGAGGATCCGCGGGGATTTCTTGCCGGTTGATTGCTGGGGCGGAGCTGGGGTAGGATGTCCGCACTATGAGCAGTTCCCCCAAGATCACGATCGTGGTGCCGTTTCTGAACGAGAAGGAAAACCTGCCGGTCCTGCTGGACCGGATGTCGGCGGTGTTCGCGGGGCGGGAGGAGGCGTGGGAACTGCTGCTGGTGGACGATGGCAGCACGGATGGCTCGGCCGAATGGGCCGTGGCGCAAGCGAAGCCGAACGGCCATGTGCGGGTGCTGCGGTTGTCGCGCAATTTCGGGCACCAGATCGCCATCACCGCGGGACTGGACCGCGCGGACGGGGACGCGGTGGTGGTGATGGACGCCGACTTGCAGGATCCGCCGGAGGCGATCCCCGCGATGATCGACCAGTGGCGCGGAGGCCACGAGGTGGTCTATGCCATCCGCCGGAGCCGCGCGGGCGAGACCTGGACGAAAAAACTGTTCGCGGCGGCGTTCTATCGCGTGTTCCGCCGGCTGGCGAAGGTGAACGTGCCGATGGACGCCGGCGACTTCCGCCTGGTGGACCGCTGCGTGGTGGATGCGCTGAAGGAGATGCGCGAGCTGCACCGGTTCATGCGCGGGCTGACCTGCTGGGTGGGGTTCCGGCAGGGGGCGGTGGAATACGACCGCGCGGCGCGGTACGCGGGCGAAACGAAATATCCGGTGTGGAAAAGCGCGCGCCTGGCCTTCGACGCGATCACCTCGTTCTCGGCCTCGCCGCTGCGGTGGATCGCGGTGCTGGGGCTGGGGGTTTGCGCGATCGCGGTCGCGTGGGTGCTCTATGTGATGGTGCTGGCGATCGTCCGGCCGGGGAGCTTGGAACGAGGCTGGGCCTCGCTGATCGCGGTGATGGTGTTCCTGGGCGGCGTGCAGCTGCTGAGCATGGGGATGCTGGGGCAATATGTCAGCCGCATCTTCGAGGAAGGCAAGCGCCGCCCGCTGTATCTCGTGCGCGCGGACACGAAGGCCGGCGGCGCGGGCCGATGATGGGCTCCGGCTGGTTGCTGAGGGGGAGGAGATGAGATCATGAAAATCCGATGGAGCATTTGGGGGACGATGGGGGCGGTGCTGGCCTTGGCCGGGGCGGCCCGCTGGGTCGATCTGGGGCATTGCGCGACGAGGTCGGACGAGATCAACCTGGTGAAGTACGCCATGGGCGCGACGACGTTGACGGAGCTGTGGACCCATCCCCCGTGGCTCAACCAGATTCCGTTGGCGGACTCGGTCCCCGTGGCGTGGGCGAAGGCGCAGCCGTGGCGGACGGTGGACGAAAAGCTGGTGCGCGAGCCCTTCGCGCTGATGGGCTGGCTGACGGTGGCCTTCTGCGCGGCCTGGATGATCCGGCGCCGGGGCGTCGGGGCGGGATTGCTGGTGGGCGTGTGGATGGCGGTGCTTCCCTTCCATGTCTACCACTCCCGGGAGGCCTATTATTACGTGCTGGCGATGTTGTTCGCCGCCGGCATGGCCCTGCGCGGAGCGGATTTCGCCGCGAAGCTGAAGAGCGGCGGCGCGCTGAAGGCCCGCGAATACGCCGAATGGGGGGCGTGGACGCTGATGGCGTGCCTGAGCCACATGTCGGCGTGGGTGGTGGCGGGCGTGATGTGGACGTTGCTGGCGTGGTCGGGCTGGACGGGGCTGGCCGCCGCCGGCCGCCAGCGCCATGTCCGGGCCATCGGAATCCTCGCGGGGGCGCTCGGGGTCGGGATGTCCCGCTGGATCTTCCGGGCGTTCCTCGAGATGCAGCGCGTGGCGGCGAATCCCGTGGGCCACATCGGGTCCGATTTCGCATGGGTCGCGCCGCGGGTGCTGCCGTTTTTCGCGGGCGGAGGAAATGCCGTGGGCATCGGGATCTTGGCGGCCGTGCTGGCGGCCGCCGGCGCGGTGTTCTGGCGGAGCCGGGGCCGGCCGGGACGCGATCCGCTGTATGGCGCGATGACGTGGAGCGCCGCCTGCAGCTTGCTGGGATCCTATGCGTACATCTTCGCCGTGGGCGGAGAAAAGGCGAAGCTGACCTATTTCGCGGTGAACCTGCCGGTGTTCCTGGTCTGGGCGGCGATGACGCTCGACAAGGCCTTCGCGCAGGCGGGGGAGGGAAGGCGGCCGATCCTGGACGCGGTCGCCGCCGCCGGGATCGCCGGATTGCTCGTCCTGCCCGCTTGGCAGGTGATGCGACTCGACGGCAATCCGACCGCCTACCGGCAGATCCGGGCGTGGCTGGATTCCCATTTGTCGCCGGGCGACGTGGTGATCGTGGATCGCTGGCTGGAGCCGTGGAACGAAATGGGGTTCTATGCGCCGAGCAACGTGACGGTGAGCTTCACGGTGCCGGACGAGCCCTATGAGAACTATGTGGGCGGCAACTGGCGCAAGACGACGAAAAACCTGTTTGAGCAAAACGGGGCGCAGGCGTTCATCCGGCTGACCCGCAACCAGGAGAAGCGCATGGGGCTCTGGACCTGGCCGGAGACCTGGTTCCGGCGGCGGGCGGCGGTGACCAACGCGGCGGGGCTTTGGCTGCGCGACACCGGGTTCGCCCCGATGGAGAGCTATTATCTGGAAACCAACCGGGTGGTGACGGAGATCTTCTATGACACCCATGCGGACATCGCGGACCGCGCCCGGGGCGCGGGGCGGGAGGTCGTCTGGTTCTTCGGGGAAGGCTGGAAGCTGTTCAAGCCTTGGCAGCAAGGGGATTTTTCGGACTACCGCGTGCTGGCGGGCGAGGCGGCGATGGCCGTCCACAACTTGCGCGGCGAGCCCATCCGGGTGCGGGTCGAGGTGGTGGCGGCGGCCACGGGCGGCCATCAGAAGGTCCGGATCGGGACCCTTCCGCCCCTGACCTTCCCGGCGGAACAACTGGGGAGCCAGGCCTTCGAGCTCAGCCTGCCGCCGGGCATCCACGCGCTTCCGTGGAAAACCCTTGGCTCCGGAGGCGCGCTTCTGGTTCGGGGCGTCCGGATGGATCGGGTGGAATAGGTGTTCGCCGCCGGGTCCGTTTTCCATCGTTTTTGGTTGCACGGGAGGGGGCGGGTCGGTATCGTTTGGCAATCTTTGAACAGGGAGATCTGCAAGATGATGAAAACAACGAAGTGCATGTTGGCTGCGGCGCTGGCCTTGTCGGTTTGGGCGGGGTCGTCTTTCGCGATGGACGAGGATTTGTTCGACCGCGCGCCATGGTTCACCACGCTGGGCCTGAACTGGTACGAAACCGAAGGCGATTGGGAGATGGAATCCGGTCTCGGGCTGTTCGGCAAGGTGGGCTACAGCTTCAATGCCTGGTGGGATCTCGAAGCCGGCCTGAACTTCATGCCTTCGCTTTCGGCCCGGGACGCCGACAAGCTGAACGTGGAGCCGCTCGATGGCAGCACGAGCGCGCTGCGCCTGAGCCTGGAAGCCTTGCTGCATCTGCGCGCGCTGGAAAACCGCCGCATCGATCCGTTCCTGTTCGCGGGGCCGTCGGTGACTTTCTTTGGGGACGACGTGGAGAACGGCAAGACGCAGGCGGGGGTGTTCGGCGGCGCGGGCGTGTTCTATCACTTCAATGATTCGTGGGCGTTGCGGGCCGACCTGGGCGTGGGCGTCCAGGGGAAGAACAGCGAAACCCCGGCCGTGGTGGAAGTAGGCGTGACCTACCGCTTTGGCGCCGAGAAGTTCGTGCCGCCCGAATTCCTCGTGGGCGCCGGCCCCGGCGACGTGGACAGCGACGGTGATGGCCTGTTCGACAAGGACGAGGCGGCCATCGGCACCGATCCCTACAATCCGGACACGGATGGCGACGGCCTGTCGGATGGCGACGAGGTGTTCAAATACAAGACCGACCCTCTGAATCCGGACAGCGATTTCGACGGGTTGAAGGACGGCGCGGAAGTGCTGACCTACAAGACCGATCCGCTGGACGTCGACACCGACAAGGGCGGCGTGAGCGACGGCCACGAGGTCATCGAAGACGGCACCAATCCGCTGGATCCCGCGGACGACCTGCAGAAGTTCACGCTGCTGATCGAGTTCGACTATGACAAGTCCTTCATCCGGCCGCAGTACTACGCGGATCTGGAGCCGGTGGTGAAGGTGTTGCGCCGCGATCCGGGCGCCACGGTGCGCGTGGAAGGGCATGCGGACAAGCGCAAGCGCTCGACCCGCGAATACAACCAGAAATTGAGCGAACGGCGCGCGAAGGCCGTGGCGGACTATCTGGTCGAGAAGAGCGGGATCCCGGCCAGCCAAGTGACGGCGGCGGGCTATGGATTCGATCGTCCGGTCGCGCTGAACGACACCGAAGAGAACATGCAGCGCAACCGCCGCACCGACATCTACATCCGCAAGGGCGGCGCGCAGTAAGCCGTTCCATGCAGGACGAGGCTTCCTCCTTGCCCTCTGGCGCCACCGTGGTGGAGCTGGAGGGCAAAACCATTTGCATCGTCGGCACGGCCCATGTGTCGGCGCAAAGCGTGCAAGATGTCCGCGACGCGGTGGCCGCGGTCCGGCCCGACACCATCGCCATCGAGCTGTGCGAGCCGCGCTACCAGAGCCTCGTGAAGAAAGACGCCTGGCGGAACACGAACATCTTCCAGGTGGTCAAGCAGGGGAAGGCGACGTTCTTGCTGGCGCAGCTGGTGATGCAGTCGTTCTACCGCCGCCTCGGCAAGCAGCTGGAGGTCGAGCCCGGCGCGGAAATGCTGGCGGGGGCCCGATGCGCCGAGGAGACGGGCGCGCGGCTGGAGCTGATCGACCGCCGGATCGACATCACGCTCAAGCGCGTATGGCGGCATCTGGGATTCTGGCATCGCGTGAAGTTGCTGGGGGTGATGGTCGAGGCGATGTTCGGCTCGGAAGAGATCCAGGGCGCCGACATCGAAGCGCTCAAGAAGCAGGACCAGCTCGAGGCGCTGATGGGCGAGATGGGCAAGGCTTTTCCGGAAATCAAGAAGCGCCTGATCGATGAGCGCGACATCTATCTGGCCCAGAAGCTGCGCCTGGCCCCGGGCGAGCGCATCGTGGCCGTGGTGGGCGCGGGGCATGTGCCGGGCATGGTGAAGGCGATCCGGGCGCCGATGTCGCTGACGGAGTTGGAGAGCCTGCCGCCGCCCGCGCGGTGGTCGAAGATCTGGCCTTGGCTGATTCCGGCCGGCGTGGTGGCGCTGATCGCGTGGGGATTTTGGCAGGGCGGCGCGGAGCGCGGGGTGGACTCCATCGCCATTTGGGTGGGGGTGAACGGGGCGCTGGCGGCGCTGGGCGCGGCGCTGGCGCTGGCGCACCCGCTGACCGTGCTGTCGGCTTTCGTGGCCGCGCCCCTCACGAGCTTGAATCCGACCCTCGCGGCGGGATGGGTTTCCGGGCTGGTGCAGGCGTGGATCCGGCCCCCTTCGGTGGACGACTTCGAATCGCTGCCGGAGGCGCTGGAGACGTTCCGCGGATTCGTTCGCAATCCGGTCATCCGCATCCTGCTGGTGGTGGTGCTGACGAACATCGGCAGCAGCATCGGCACCTTCGCGGCGATTCCGTGGATCGCCTCGCGCTGAGGCGAAGCGCCTAGCGCGAATGCGAACGGACGAGGGCGAAGAACCGCTCTTCGTAGTCCTTGAATTTGCCGAGGCGGTTCAACAGGTCGGCCAGCGGAGCCAGCCGGGAGCGGTCGTTCGCCGCGAGCCGGAACGCGCGGTCGATTTCATGGCGCGAGCCGTCGGGGTCGGCGCGGAGCTCGCGCGCGTTTCCGGCGGCGGACCGGCGGACCACCTCGAAAAGCAGCTTGAGCAGGCAAACCTCCCAGGGCTCGTCCACGCCCAGCACGAGGGCGGCGAGGGGGTCTTCGCGGGACTGGAGATCGAGGCGCACCCGCTCCACCACGTTCTCGACGGAATCATGGATGATGGACTCGGTGAGGGTCTCGTGGCGGATCTTGAAGCCGTACTTGAGAAGGACGAGGTCGGACTCGTGTTCGCGGAGCCAGCGGATGAAATCGTCGGCTTGCCCGTTGTGGAAGCCTTCGAGGGGCGATTCGGAGAACGCCTGGGGGGTGAGGATTTCGGGCCGGAAGGCCTGGATGCGCCCTTCGCGGACGCGCACCTGTCCGATCACGTCCATGAGTTCGGTGACGAGGCGGTAGTTGATCAGGGTGGAGCCGAACGTCTCCAGCCGGCCGCGCGGCAGCTGCAACACCTCGGTGTTGTTGATCGCGTACCAGAAATCGAATTCCTGCGGAGAAGGCATCTTCGGAGAAACTACGGCATGGCGGGGGCGAACGCAAGACAGGAGGGCTCACGTGCGAAGGCCATAGGCGGCGCGCGGCTCGGCGGCCGTCGGCAAGGGCGCCGGATCGGGAAGGCCATAGGCGCGCGGCGCCGGCCGCAGGGCTTTTTCGATCCGCGCGAGGACTTGTTCCGGATGCCGGAGCTGGCATTCCCAGACCGTCACCACCCGCCAGCCGAGGCGGCGGAGTTTGCGCCGATGCTTCCGGTCGTTGGCGATATTGCGGGCGAACTTCTCCGCCCAGAATTTCCGGTGGCTTTTGGGCATGGCGGCGGTCTTGCAGCGCGGGTGCCGATGCCAGAAGCAACCGTGCACGAAGACGATGGCGCGATGGCGCGGCAGCACGATGTCGGGGGTGCCGGGCAGCCCGCGGACGTGGAGGCGGAACCGGTAGCCGGCGCGGTGGAGCAGGGAGCGCATGGCCCGCTCGGGGCCGGTGTTCTTGCCCTTGATCTTGGCCATGAGCCGGCTGCGTTCTTCGATGGTCAGCGTGTCCGCCATGTCCGGAGAATAGAGCAAGGGGCGGCCGCTGGCCAGCCGGATGCGCAGGCTTTTCTTTCCAGCGGGAAGCGCTAGGATGGTGGCGCGGATCGTGCCAGGAAAACAAGGAGGCCGGGAATGAAAAGAGGGCGGATGGTCGCGGGGGTGGTGGCGTGCCTGTGGGTGGCGGGGTGCGCGGGACCGTCGCGGAACACGGTGTATCAGACGTCGACCATCGATGCGTTGCTGGCGGGCGTATATGACGGGGATCTGACCTTGCGGCAACTGCGGGCGCGCGGCGATTTCGGCATCGGAACCTACGACAATCTGGATGGCGAGATGGTGCTGCTCGACGGCGAGTTCCATCAGGTGAAGGCCGATGGAAAGGTTTATTCGCCCGACCTCGATGGCGAGACCCCGTTTGCGGCGGTGTGCGCGTTCCGGCCGGAGAAAATCTTCGCCGTTCCTTCCGGCGCGGACATGCGGGCGGTGGAGGAACTGATCGACCGCGAGGCGCCGAACCAAAATCTGTTCCATGCGATTCGCATCGAAGGGCAGTTCAAAACGATGCGCACCCGGAGCGTGCCCGCGCAAAAGAGGCCGTTCCCGCCGTTGAAGGAGGTCGCCGCGACGCAGCCGGTGTTCGACATGGAAAACGTTTCCGGCACGGTGCTGGGGTTCCGGTGTCCGCCGTTCGCGGCGGGCGTGAACGTGCCGGGCTATCACCTGCATTTCATCAGCCGGGACCGCGCGCGCGGGGGGCATGTCCTGGCGTTCGAGCTGGTGACCGGCACGGCGCAGGTGGATGTGCTGGACCGCTTCGTGATGCAATTGCCCGCCACGGAGGATTTCGCGGCGGTGGATCTGTCGCGCGACCGGCAACCGGATCTCCAGGGCGTGGAAAAGGATAAGCCGAAGCGCTGAGCGGATCGAGCGGCGGGAACCGCGGATCAACCCAGCAGGTGGCGGATCACGTCGGCGGCGGAATAATCCGGGTTTCCATGGGCGCAGAAGCGGCCGATGTTCTCGAAGTCGTCGCCCAAGGTGACGAGGGGCCGTTCCGACGAGCCGTCGGCCAGCCGCTGGGGCATGCCGATATTGGCGACCAAGGCGTTGCACAGGCATTTCCGGCCCGCCATCTCCGCGGCGCATCCGCCCTTGGCCAGATAGGCCTGTTCGGGCTCGGCGGCGCAGCGGTAGCCGATGGATCCGTCGGGTTTGCGGTAGATTTCGCGCAGAAATCCCAGATCGCAGATGCGCCGGCGCCGGGCATAGGCCTCCGCATCCGAGAGGGAGCCTTCGAGTTCGGCCACCTTGAAGGGGAAGCCGGTGGGGGAAGCCTTGGCATCGGTGAAGACCTTGGCCTTTCCGGAAAGAGCCTTGGCCACGAGCGCCCGGCGGAAGTCGGGGGAAAGGCCGGATTCCACGCAGAGCGCAAAGGGGGTGCCCACCTGCACGCCGGCGGCGCCGAGGGCGAGGGCTTCCTTCACCTTGTCCGGCGAGCCATAGCCGCCGGCCAGCCAGAAGGGAAGTCCCAGCTGGCGGAAGACTTCCAGATCGACGACGTCGCGCGAGCCATAGATGGGCTGGCCGTCGGCGGTGAGCTGCAGCTGCCCCCGCGGCGGCGCGTTGTGCCCGCCCGCCAGCGGGCCTTCGATGACGAATCCCGCCATGTCGCCCTTGATCCGCCGGACCAACATGGTGGCCAAGGTGCTGGAGGAGACGATGGGCAGGAAGGCGGGGCGCGGAAGGGGAGGAAGGGCTTGGCCGGGTTCCATGAATGCGGCGGGGTCCAGCGTCATGCGGACGGGTTCGCCCGCTTGGTTGCCGGCGACATTCAGGGCGTAGGAGGCCGGTTGGTGCTCGGCGAGGGCGGCGATGGCCGCGGGAAATTCCATGGGAATGCCCGCGCCGACGATCACGACGGCGACGCCGGCCAGCATGGCGCCATACAGGGACGGAAGGTGGGGCATCTGGATTTTTTCGAGGAAATTGATGCCGACGGGATGGGCATGGCCTTCGCGGGCGAGAAAGACTTCGACGAAATTCGCCGCGATGCACAATTCCTGCGCCGGAAGGCTGGCCGGGACGGCGTGCATGCGGGAGATCTTGTAGGGTGCGGAGGCCTCGCGTCCGCCGGGGATGAAATATGCGTCGAGGATCTTCTGGGCGATCTTGGGGAAGGGGAAGTGCGCCAGCGCGCGGCGCACGTGGCCTTCCACGTCGCCATCCTGCAGGCGTCGCGACAGGATTTCGTCCAAAGCGGTCCCGGCGACGACGCCCAGCTGGCCCAGCCACGAGACGGCCCGGGCCAAGCGCCAATTCGATACGGCGGCACCCATGCCGCCCTGAATAATCATCGGAATGTTTTGATTCACCGCCCGAAACTACGACACTTCCAAAAAAAAAGCGAGGGATGGTTTTCGGGCAGATTGCGATTGAGATTTTCGGCGGGGGGCTCCATCATTCGCTTCTTGATCGGCAGCAAGGAACTGTGGCGATGAGCGAGGACGGGACGATGCGCAAGAAATTGGGAGTGGCCGGGGTGGGGATGATGTTGCTGGCGGGATGCGGTTCCGGGGAGTCCCCGCCGGCGCGGGCGCCCGCACTCCAGCCGTTCAACAACGGGGCGTTTGCCATGCAGATCCCGCAGGGGTGGAACTTGGCGGTCGCTGGCGAGTGCTCCTCGCTGGCGTTCGTATTGCAGGATCCGCAGGAACCGTTGCGGAAGATCGTTTCATTCGGCATGGTGGGGCCGGTCTATCAATCGGTGATGCAGAAGCAAATCGACCAGCAGTACATGGCCAGCGGGGGATTTCCGGTGGAGTGGTACGACATGCCCGTGGTGGCGCCCTTGACGCCGGAGAACCTGCTGGTGAACTTTTCGCAGATTGCGGGAAGCGGTCTGGCCCGGCGGTTCATGCCGGGGATTCCGCAGCTGGAAGGGCTCCAGGTGGTTTCCTCCACTCCGCTGCCTTGTCCCCTGCCTGAGCCGGGGGCGCAGCGCGCGTTGGTGCGGGCGGTATACATCGAGAACGGCCGCGTGGTCCAAGGATTGTTTTCGCTGACGACGGCGCCCTATATGCCCATGCTGGGGGGGCCGGGCGGCGGAACGGCCTATGGCTATCTGATGACGGGCATCACGGCGCCCAAGGGGGAACTGGCGGCCCTGCAGCCAACGCTGCTCCGCTCGCTTGCGACGTTTGCCATCCAGCCGGCCTACGTGCAGGATTGCCTGATGCGCTCGGAAGCCGCTTTTGGCGCGGTCTTGCAGGCCGGGAAGACCTTGCGGGAAACGTCGGAGCAGATTTCACGGTCGTGGGAGGCGCGCAACCGGAGCGACGACATCCTGGCCGAGAAGCGGTCGGATGCGATGCTCGGCAAGGAGCGCCTCTATGATCCGGGCACCGGCGAGGTCTATGAATTCAACAACGGGTTTTACGACCAGTACCGGTTGAATCCGCAGGGATACCGGAACAGCCAATTGCAGCCCCTGCCCGCCAGCGACCACGGTCTGTGGTCGGCGGCCGCCGGCGATGGATACCGCCATCTGGGCGATTGAACGCCGCATCGTTCTTGACAGCGTCCTGAAACGGAGTAGAAGTCGCAGTCTGTTCCCCCCCCAACAAGCGACACAGCCTGATCTTATGCAATTGACCGTCAGAGACGCCGCCCGGATGCTGGATCTTTCCGAGCACGCCGTGCAAGAGCACATCCAGAAGGGCGAGATGCCTTCCCAATGCGTGAACGGCCGCCATTTCCTGAACCGGGACGAACTGGTGGAGTGGGCGACCGAGCACGGGGTGGCCATCGCCGGGCCGGCCGCCGGGGACATGGAACGCATGCCCGCGTTGAGCGACGCCCTGAAAGCCGGCGGCATCGTCCATGGGCTTCCGGGAACCGACAAGGATTCGGTGCTGCGGCATCTGGTCGAAAGCATGCCGCTGCCGGCGGATGTGGATCCGGATTTCCTGCATAGCGTGCTGTTGGCGCGCGAGGCGCTGGGGTCGACCGCGATCGGCGATGGCGTGGCGGTGCCGCATCCGCGCAGCCCGATCCTGCTGCGCGTGCCCACGGCGCTGGTCACGCTCTGCTTCCTGGAAAATCCGATCGATTTCGAGGCGCTCGACGGCAAGCCCGTGCATGCGCTGTTCTCGATGATCAGCCCGACCACGAGGATCCACCTCCATCTGCTTTCCCGGTTGGCGTTCGCGCTGCGCGATCCGGGGTTCAAGGAGGGCATCGCCCGCCGCGCGGACGCGGAAGAAATCTTGGCGGCGGCGCGCCGCATCGAGGCGCAACCCGCCTCGGGGAAATAGCGGGTCGCCCCGATGCCGTTCGATTCCTCCATCCTTCTCCACTTATTGATTTGGGCCATCGGGCTCTTGGGGATCACGGGCCTTGCGTCGGTCTGGGCGGGGCGCTGGACGGAGCGCGGCGCCGGGATGATCGGCGCCTCCGGCGCGGTCGCGGCCTGCGTCGCGGGGGGGGGCGCGGCGGTCGCCGCGCTGGCGGGTCGCGCGGAAGGAACGTTCGCGCTGCCATGGAGCATGCCGTACGGCTCGTTCCAAATCGGGCTCGATCCGCTCAGCGCGTTTTTCCTGATTCCGATGTTCCTGCTGGCCGGGCTGGCGGCCGTGTACAGCATTGGCTATTTCCGGCCGTGGAACGGACGCAATCCGGGGCGGTTCTGGTTGTTCTACAATGCGCTGGTCGCCAGCATGGCGGTCGTCCTGACGGCGCGCAATGGCGTGTTGTTTCTCGTGGCCTGGGAAGCGATGTCGCTGGCCTCGTTCTTCCTGGTCATCTTCGACGACGCGGAACCCGTCGCGCAGAAGGCGGGGTGGATTTATCTGGTGGCGACGCACATCGGAACGGCCTTCCTGATCGCGCTGTTCATCCTGCTGGGCCGCGCGGGCGGCTCACAGGATTTCACCGCCTATGCGGTTCCGGCCGGGTCGGCGGGCGGACTGTTTCTCTTGGCGCTGATCGGATTCGGCACGAAGGCGGGCTTGTTTCCGCTGCATGTCTGGCTGCCCGAGGCGCACCCGGCGGCGCCCAGCCCGGTCTCCGCGGTGATGTCGGGCGTGATGATCAAGACCGGCATCTACGGAATCGTGCGCACGCTGGCGCTGCTGGGCGTGGTGCCCGGCTGGTGCGCTTGGCTTGTCCTGGGCGCCGGCGCCGCGTCGGGCGTCCTCGGCATCCTGTTCGCGCTGGCGCAGCGGGACATCAAGCGGATGCTGGCGTATTCGAGTGTCGAGAACATCGGCATCATCGCGCTCGCCCTTGGACTGGGCATGCTCGGAGTCCAAGCCGGCTCGCCGGCCGTGGCGACGCTTGGCTTCGCCGGCGCGTTCCTGCACGTGCTCAATCATTCGCTCTTCAAGGGCTTGCTCTTCCTGGGCGCGGGCGCGGTGGCGCATGCGACCGGCACGCGCGATCTCGAACAGTTGGGCGGATTGCTGAAGCGCATGCCCTGGACCGGGGCGGCGTTTCTGGCGGGTGCGGTCGCGATCTGCGGGCTGCCGCCATTCAATGGGTTTGCGGGTGAATTTTTGATCTATGTGGGCGCGTTCAAGTCCGTGCTGCGCGAGGGCTCCTTGCCCTTGGCGGGCATCGTGGCGTTGATTTCGCTGGCCTTGATCGGCGGCTTGGCGGTCGTTGGGTTCACCCGGGCGTTCGGCATCGCGTTTCTCGGCGAGCCGCGTTCTGCCGCGGCGGCGCGGGCCCGCGAAGCCGGGGCTTCGATGCGCATGCCGATGCTCGTGTTGGCGGTGCTTTGCCTCGGCATCGGGCTGGCCGCCGGATTTGCGGTGCGGGGACTGGAGCCGGTGGTGGCCCTCTTTGCCGGGTCTGCCGCCGCGGCCGAGGCCACCCGCTGGACGTTCCCGTTTTCGGCGGGCGCCATCCTGCTGGGGTTGCCGGCCCTGGTGGCGGCGCTGGCGGTGCTCCGCCGCCGGTTGCTGGCGGGGCGTTCCATGCGCGAAACGGTCACGTGGGATTGCGGCTATGCGGCCCCGGCCGCGCGCATGCAATACACCGCCACTGGCTATGCCCAGCCGCTGGTGCAGGGGGCCGGAGCCATCCTCCGGACGAAAAATGAGATCCGACCTCCGCAGGGCGTTTTTCCGGTTGCGGCTTCGTTCCGGTCCGAGACGCCGGATGTCGCGCAAGGCTCGCTGTTCGACCCGGCCTTCCAATGGGCGGCGAAGGGGCTGGGCCGGTTGCGATGGCTGCAGCAGGGGCAGGTTCATCTCTACATCCTGTATATCGTCGTGACGCTGATGGTCCTGTTGGTCTGGGCGCTGGAATCATGAACCTCGCTTCGATCCTCCATCCCCTGTTGGCGTTGGTCTTGGCGCCGCTGCTGCCGGGCGTGATCAACCGCACGAAGGCCTTTTTTGCGGGCCGCAACGGCCCGCCGCTGCTGCAGGCCTATGCGGATCTGTGGAAGCTGTTCCGGAAAGGGGCGGTGTACAGCCGCACCGCGACCTGGGTGTTCCGGGCGGGGCCGCTGGTGAATGTCGCCTGCCTGCTCGCGGCGCTGGCGGTGCTGCCGCTGGGGCGGGTGCCCGCGCTGTTTCCCTTCGTGGGCGATCTGGTCGTGCTGGCCTATTTGCTGGGATTGGGCCGTTTCGCCACGGTGGTCGCGGCGCTGGACACGGGATCGAGCTTCGAAGGCATGGGCGCGAGCCGCGAGGTGCAGTTCGCCGTTTTCGCGGAGCCCGCGCTGCTGATCGGCCTCGCCGCGCTGGCGCGCGGCTGCCAGGATCTCTCGCTGACCGGGATCTATGCCGGAGTGGCCACGTGGGCGGGAACTTCCGCCATGCCGTTTTTCATGCTGCTGGGCGCGGGCTTCTTCATCCTCTTTCTGGCGGAGAACTGCCGGATTCCGGTGGATGATCCGAACACGCATCTCGAACTGACGATGATCCACGAGGTGATGGTGCTCGACCACGGGAGCGTGGATTTGGGATTCGTGCTGTGGGGGGCGCATCTGAAACTGTGGGTGCTGGGCGCGCTCTGGGTCGGGCTGGTGCTGCCGGGAGCGACGGGCCGGCCGCTGGTGGACCTCGCGGCCGGCGTGGCCGCGCTGCTGGGGCTCGCGGTCGCCACGGGCATCGTGGAATCCATCACCGCGCGCACGCGGCTGTTGCGCGTGCCCCAGCTTCTGGTCGGCGCGGGGGTCCTGTGCGCCCTGAGCCTCTTGCTGACTTTCCGGTGACCGCATGAACAACGCCATTGAAAGCATTTTGATTTTCCTGGTTCTGACGGACCTGGTCCTGCTGGGATCGAGCCGGCTCCGGAACGCCATCCGCATTGCGGCGGCGCAAGGCCTGGCGCTCGGGCTGCTGCCGCTGCTGGCGCATGGCCACGGGGCGCTCTGGCCGGCGGTGTTGCTGGGCGCGGGCAGCGCGGGGATCAAGGGGCTGGTCTTTCCGGCCCTGATGAACCGGGCGCTGCGCGAAACCAACGCCAGCCGCGAGATCGAGCCCTTCGTCGGCTACATCCTTTCGCTGTTGATCGGGGTGGGGGGGCTGGCGGTTTCGTTCGGGTTCGGATCGCGCCTGCCGCTGCCGTGGGCGGCGCCATCGAGCCTGCTGGTCCCGGCGGGCCTGTTCACGATGTGGACGGGGCTATTCCTGATCATGGCGCGGCGCAAGGCCATCACGCAGGTGCTCGGCTACATCGTGATGGAAAACGGGATCTTCACGCTGGGCATGGTGTTGGTGGAAGCCATGCCGCTGCTGGTGGAGCTCGGCGTGCTGCTGGACATCTTCGTGGCGGTGTTCGTCATGGGCATCATCGTGTTCCAGATCAACCGCGAGTTCGACCACATCGATTCGGACCAGCTTTCCGCGCTGAAGGAAGGCGCGCCATGATCGGGGCCCTGATCTTCCTGCCGCTGTGCGCGGCCGTGGCGGCCATGCTGATCCGCCCGGACCGGCCGCGGCGCGCGCTGCTGGTGGCGACGGCGGCGCTCCACTTCCTCCTGACGGCCGCATGCTGGGGGTGGCCGCCGGCGTTCGCGCCGGGCGCCTGGGTGGGGCTTGACGCGGCGGGGCGCCTGTTCCTCGGCCTCACCAGCCTCCTGTTCCTGGCGGTTTCGGTCCATGCCGCGCACAGCCTGGGCCACGAGGCGCATGGGCGGCAGGTCGAGGCGGACACGGGCTCGATCTTCGTCAACGCGCCGGAAGCGGTGTTCACCGCATGCCTGCTGGCGTTCTTGTCGACGATGACGCTGGTCGCGACGAGCCAGCATCTGGGATTGCTCTGGGTGGCGGTGGAAGCGACGACATTGGCCACGGCCCCGCTGATCTACTTCCACCGGCAGCCAAGTTCGCTGGAGGCCACTTGGAAATACCTGCTGGTCTGCTCCGTGGGCATCGCGCTCGCGCTGCTCGGCAACTTCCTGCTGGTGATCGCCTCGGCGGGTTCCGATGGCGCGGGCGGATCGCTGCTGGTGCCGGAGCTGATCGCGCGCGGCGCGCGCTTGCAGGCGCCGTGGCTGAAAGCGGCCTTCGTGTTCCTGCTGGTGGGCTACGGGACGAAGATGGGCCTGGCGCCGATGCACACCTGGCTGCCCGATGCGCACAGCGAGGCGCCCGCGCCCGTTTCCGCGCTGCTGTCCGGCGCGCTGCTCAACTGCGCGTTTTTGGGCATTCTGCGCGCCCACGCCATTTGCGCGGCGGCGGGGCTCGGGCATTTCAGCGGACAGCTGTTGATCGGGCTGGGCCTCCTGTCGATGGGGGTGGCGGCGGCCTTCTTGGTGAACCAACCCGACTACAAGCGGATGCTGGCCTATTCGAGCGTGGAGCACATGGGGCTGCTCGCGCTGGGCGCGGGGCTGGGCGGGGCGGCGATGTTCGGCGCGATGCTCCATGCGGTGAACCACTCGGTCGTGAAGGCGGCGCTCTTCATGGTGGCCGGGAATCTGCTCTATGCGTATCGAACCAAAGGCGTCGCGCGCGTGAGCGGAGCGATCCGGATCCTGCCCGTCAGCGGCCTGCTGTGGCTGGCGGGGCTTTTCGCCATCACCGGCTCGCCGCCGTTCGGAACGTTCGCCAGCGAATTCACGATGCTGACGGAAGCCTTCGGGCAGGGGCGCGGCGGAATCGCCATCGCCCTCGCGGCGCTGTTGGCGTTGACCATCGCCTTCGTCGGCATGTCGCGGGCCTTCCTGGGAATGGCCTTGGGCCGCGCGCCGGAGGGGCAGGCGAAAGTTAGCGAGCGTCCGCCGGCCTTCTGGCCCGCGCTCGCGCTGCTGGCGATTTCGCTGGTGCTCGGGCTCTGGATTCCGCGCGGGTTGCTGGACGTGCTGGAGGCGGCGGCGCGCCTGCTGGGCGGAGGACTGCCATGAGCGGGTCGCCTTTGATCTTCCGGCATCTGGAGAAGACGTCCACGGCGCAGATCCCGGTGGCGTCCCCGGAGGTCTTTCGCCGCGAAGTGCTCGCCGCCGTCGCGGAAGGTTGCCGCCTCGCCTCGTTCCATGGCGCGCCGCAGGCCGGCGGCGGCATCCGGCTGACGGCGATCCTGGCCGACGACCGCGCGGGCGAGCTGCGCGCGATTGCGGCGGAGCCGGGCGACGCCTATCCGGCGCTGACGCCGGCCTGTCCGCAGGCGGGAGGATTCGAGCGGGAGATCGCGGAACAATGGGGCGTGAAGCCCCTCGGGCATCCGTGGCTCAAGCCGCTGCGGTTCCATCGCTCCTATCGCCCCGGGCATGACGCCTGGGGCCGGGAAGGCGCGCCCGCGCCCGTGCCGTCGGTGATGGATTTCTTCCGCGTGGAAGGCGAAGGCATCCACGAGGTGGCGGTGGGTCCGGTGCACGCGGGCATCATCGAGCCGGGGCATTTCCGGTTCCAGTGCCACGGCGAGCAGGTGCTGCATCTGGAGATCTCGCTGGGCTACCAGCACCGCGGCGTCGAGCGCGCGTCGGTCGGCGGTCCGCATCCTCGCACGATCCATCACATGGAGACGTTGGCGGGCGACACCACCATCGGCCACGCGCTGGCTTACTGCCAGGCGCTGGAGACGCTGTCCGGCTGCCGCGTGCCCGCGCGCGCGCAGGCCCTGCGGGCGGTGGCCCTCGAATTGGAGCGGCTGGCCAACCACGCGGGCGACCTCGGCGCGCTGGCGGGCGATGTGGGCTTCCTGCCGACGGCGTCCTACTGCGGGCGGCTGCGGGGCGATTTCCTGAACATGACGGCGCTGCTGTGCGGCAGCCGCTTCGGGCGCGGATTCGTGCGTCCCGGCGGGACCGCCTTCGATGTCGACGCCGCCCGCGTGGACGACCTGCGCCGGCGGCTCGATGCCACGTTCCGCGACGTGGGCGGCGCGGCGAACCTGCTGTGGGAGACGCCCTCGGTGATGGCCCGCTTCGAGAACACCGGCGTGGTTTCCGGCGCGCAGGCGTCCGAGCTGGGGCTGGTCGGTCCGGCGGCGCGCGCCTGCGGGCGCGAGATCGACGCGCGACGGGATTTCCCGTCGGGCATCTACCGCTTCGCGCAGCTGCCGGTTTCGGCGCTCGACAGCGGCGACGTGTTTGCGCGCGCCTATGTGCGCTGGATGGAGATCCAGCGGTCGGTCGAGTTCATCCGCGACCAGATCGCGGCGCTGCCCGGCGGCGCGGTGCGAGCGCCGTGCGGTCCGCTGGCGCCTGGTGCGACCGTCGTGTCGATCCAGGAAGGCTGGCGCGGGGAGATCGCGCATGTCGCGGCGACGGACGAGACGGGCCGTTTCGCCCGCTACAAGGTGGTGGATCCGTCGTTCCACAACTGGCTGGGGCTGGCGCTGGCGCTGCGCGGCCAGGAAATTTCGGACTTTCCGCTCTGCAACAAGAGCTTCAACCTTTCCTACTGCGGGCACGACCTATGATCCGGACGCTCTTCGAACGCCTGCGCCAGAAACACCGCACGGTGGCCTATCCCGCGAAGCCGCCGGGGGTTTCCGACCGGTTCCGGGGGCTTCCGGAACTGTCGCCGGAGAAGTGTCCCGCCGGGTGCGCGGAATGCGTCGCGGCATGTCCCGTCGGCGCGATCTCGCGCGAGGGCGGCGCGGTGCGCCTCGATCTGGGCCGCTGCCTGTTCTGCGGCGATTGCGCGGCGGCGTGTCCGCACGGCGCGCTCCGCTTCACGCGCGACCACCGGCTGGCCGCGCGGCAGCGCGAAGACCTCGTGCTCGGGGCCGGGGAGTTGAAGCTCGCCGCGGCGCTCGACGCGAAGATGAAGAGCCTGTTCGGCCGCTCGCTGAAGCTGCGGCAGGTGTGCGCCGGCGGCTGCGGCGCCTGCGAAGCCGACCTCAACGTGCTGAGCACGGTGGTCTTCGATCTCGGGCGCTTCGGCATCCAGTTCGTCGCTTCGCCGCGGCATGCCGATGGACTTCTCCTCACGGGGCCGGTGACGGAGAACATGGCCCTGGCGCTGAAAAAGACCTACGACGCCTTGCCCGAGCCGCGGCTCGTCATCGCGGTCGGCGCGTGCGCGATCTCGGGCGGGCCCTACGCGGGCCACGCCGAGGTGCGCAACGGCGCGGCGGCCATCGTGGCGGTGGATCTCTTCATTCCGGGCTGCCCGCCGCATCCCGTCACGATCCTCGACGGCCTCCTGCGCCTGCTGGGGCGGCTCGAAGTGAAGACTTGATCCGCTCCCCGATGCGGGGACTTGCGGCTCGAGATGTTGCCACACAAAGGGAGAAAGGCATTCAACGCGGCGGGAAACGTTCACTATCACTTATAATTATATGTGATAGCAGGGAATCGGAGTGCGTACCGCGCCTGAATGCACCGAGGCGTCAAGTCGGCAGGCTCCGAGCGAGCGTGGCGCGCAGGCCGTCGAGCGTGTAGGGCTTCGGGATGAATCCGTTCAGGCGCATGCCGGCGAACCGGTGCAGGACATCCTGTTCACTGTAGCCGCTGGAGATGATCACGGGGATGTCCGCGCGGATGAGGCGGAGTTCGGCGAGGGTTTGCACGCCGTCGAGATTCGGCATGGTCAGATCCAGGATGACGCCGGAGATGCGCGGCGCCTGTCCGCGGAACAGGGCGATGGCCTGCCGGCCATCGGCGGCGCACAGGACTTGGAAGCCCAGGCGCGCCAGCAGCTTGGAGGCGGTTTCGCGCACGCCCGGCTCGTCGTCCACGAGCAGGATCAAGCCCGCTTCGGCCCGGGCGGCGGGCGCCGGGGCGGGCGCGGAGGCATCGGATTCCCGCGCCGGGCTGGCCGGGAAGAACACGCGGAACGTGGTGCCTTTTCCGGGGACGCTGTCCACCTGGATGGCGCCCTTGTGGCCGCGCACGATGCCGAGGACGGCGGGAAGGCCCAATCCGCGGCCGATGAACTTGGTGCTGAAAAAGGGGTCGAAGATCTTGTCGAGCACGTCGGGGGGCATGCCGATGCCGGAGTCGGCCACTTCGATGCAGAGGTGGCGCCCCGGGGGCAAGGGCTTGTGCGGCCACAGCCGGAACGCCGGCGCGGGTTGCCCCTCCGCGACGCTGGCGGAGATGTCGATCGTGCCGGGGTTGTTATCCAAGGCTTCCGAGGCGTTGATGACGAGATTCATGATGACTTGGCGCAGCTGGGTGGCATCGACCTCGATTTCGGGGAGGGCGTCGGGGAAGCGAATCCGCAGGTCGGCGCTCTTGGAGATGGAGGCCTTGAGCATCTGGACGATCTCGCGGATGGCGGCGGGCACGTCCACCCGTTCGATCACGAAGCGGCCCTTGCCGGAGTAGGCGAGCATCTGCTGGGCCAGCTCGGCCGCGCGCCGCGTGGCCGACATGGCGGTCAGCAGGTCGTCGCGGGCGGTGGAGGCGTGGGGGATGTCCAGCAAGGCCAGATCGATGTTGCCCAGGATGGCGGTGAGCAGGTTGTTGAAATCGTGGGCGATGCCGCCGGCGAGCAGCCCGAGGCTTTCCAGCTTCTGCGCTTCCTGGATCTGGTGGTCGAACTGGAGGCGTTCGGACTCGGCCGCCTTGCGGTCGGTGATGTCGCGCACGGTGACGATCAGGCGATCGTCCGGGCCCAGCTTCACCTCGCGGAGGCTGACTTCCACCCAGAAGAGATGTCCATCGCGGTGTTTCGCCATCCACTCGAAGATCTGGGGCCCTTCGGTCCGCGCCTTCTGGAGCCATCCTTCGGCATCCTTCATCGCATAGGGCGGCGCGTCGGCGAACAGCAAGCCGATGCCGCCGGCGAGAGCTTCTGCGCGCGAATAGCCGAACATGTCGCACATGCGCTGGTTGACATCCAGCAGGCGGCCGGTGTGGACGTCGAGGACGTGGAGCCCATCGTTGATGGCGTTGAACATGCCGGCGAAATACTCGTGGGAGGCGCGCAATTTGGCCTCGGCCTGTTTGCGCTCCTCGAGGCTTTGCCGGAGGGTTTCGAGCGTCTGGCGCAGCTCGGCGGTCCGCGCATGGACTTGGCGTCGCAAGACGACGTTGACGATGGCCAGCAGCAGGAGGACGGTGGCCGCGAGCATGAGCCAAGGGGCCCATTCGCGCAGGGCGGTCCGGAGCAGGAAGGGCGTGCCCATCCATTTCTGCTCGATGGCGCGCAGTTCGCGCGGCGAGATTTTCCGGAACCCGTCCTGCACCAAGGCCAGCAGGTCCGGCCGGTTTTTCTGGACGGCGCGGTGGAATTCGCCGGTGTAGAGCACGAAGGACCGCCGGAATTCGTCGGCGACGCCATACTTGTAGAGGTAGTAGATGGCGGCGGGCTGGTCCACCGAGAAGACCTTGATTTCCTCGTTTTTCGCGGCCTGGATGATGGCCTCGTAGCTGGGATATTCCTTCAGGCTGTGGATGCCGTGGGCGGTCAGGTTTTCAATGACGGCGTCGCCCGCCTTGACGCCGACGGTGAACCCCTGCAAGGAGGTCACGTCGGTGATGCCGCCCAGATCCTTGTCGGCGAACACCGGCACTTCGATTTGGGCATAGGGCGGGGTGAAGTCGTAGAGCGGCTCGCGTTCCGGGGTGCGGAAGATCGTGTCGATGACGTCGGCACGGCCTTCCCGCATGACGCGTTGGGCCTCGCTCCAATCCATCGCCTGCAGATCGGCCTTCACGCCGGTTTTGCGCTCCCAGAGCGCCCATTGGTCCGGCAGGATGCCTTGCAGGTGCCCGTCGGCATCGCGGAAGATATAGGGGGGGTAGTTGTCGTCGAGCACGACGGTCAAGGGCGTGCGCGGCGCGAGCGCCCGGGCGGGGGCGGAGTCGGGAAGTCCGCCGGCGGCCAGGGCGAGGAGGAGGAGCCACAGGCCTTTGTTCATTGGCGGAACCTCCGGTTGGGCGGGGGGGAGTTCACGGGTTCACCCCAGCTGGGCGAGGCGGTCCTTGAGGATCTGGGCGGAGTGCGCCAGTTCCTGCATTTCTTCGGGGGAAAGGCGGGCCTGGATGATCTCCTCGATGCCATTGGCGCCGACGACGCAGGGGATGCCGAGGGTGACATCGGTGAGGCCGTATTCGCCTTCGAGAGGGGCGGAGACGGTCATGACGTGGCGTTCGTTGCGGAGGATGGCGCGGACGATGTGGGTCATGGCCATGGCGACGCCGAAGCTGGTGGAGCCCTTGTAGCCGATGATGTGGTAGGCCGAGCGGCGGACCTGTTCGAGGATCTGGGGCCGGCGGTGGAGGAAGTCGCACTTGCGGCAGACGGAGCAGTAGTCGTCCATGGGCAGGCCGCCGACATGGACGAGGGACCAGGCGGCGAACTCGCTGTCGCCGTGTTCGCCGAGGATGGAGGCGTGGATGTTCTTGGGCGAGATCCCGCAATGTTCGGCCAGCAGCCAGCGGAAGCGGGCGGAATCGAGGACGGTGCCCGAGCCGAGGATGCGCCCGCGCAGCCAGTTCGTCTTGATGCGCGCGATGTGCGTGAGGATGTCGACGGGGTTGGTGGCGATGAGGACGATGGCGTCGGGATTCACCGACTGGATGTCCGCGACGATGCCGGTGACGATCTTGGAATTGATCTGGAGAAGGTCGAGGCGGCTTTGGCCGGGGCTCGCCTGCGCCTTGCCGGCGGTGACGACGACGATGGCCGCCTGGCGGTAGGCTTCCGGCGCGACATCGGCGCGGATGGCCACGGGGGGATAGAACGGGGCGCCGTGGGAGAGGTCGAGCGCCTGCCCCTTGGCGAGGTCGGCGTTGACGTCCACCAGCACGATTTCTTCCGCGATGCCCGATTGGGCCAGCGCAAAGGCAAAGCCGGAACCCACGGCTCCGGCGCCCACGATCACCACTTTCCTGGACTTGAAATTCGCCATGTTTTTCTGAGCCGGTCCTACTGTACCACAATGTTCTCGATGCCGCCGGGCAGGATTTCCACGACGCGAACCAGCTTCCCTTTGCCATCGAAATGGATGGAAAGGGTGCGGGGGCCGATCTCATAACGCCAAAGGGGCTTCTGGCGCCGGGTGGGCGTTCCGACGGCCGCCTCGACCTCCTTTTTGGCCATCCCGGGGCGCAGGGCGGTGAAATCGGCCGGCGCGCGGACGGCGCCGGAAGCGTCGGCGGCGCCGAAGGTGATGGCGCCGATGTCAACCATGTCGCGCGGCTGGTCGAGGCGGAGGGCGAGGGTCTGGCGTTGTTCCCCGGCGCGGCCCCAGTCGGTGAACACGGTGGCGGTGACCGTGGCGGGGCCCACGAGCGTTTGCTGGCGGGAGCCGTAGTACTTGGCCTTGATGGCGTAGGAGCCTGGCGGGGCGGCGCGGACGAGGTATTCCTCGGGACCGTAGCCGTCGGTGACATCGCGGGAGACGAGGCCGCCGCGGGCGGTGCGGTTGTGGCCGTAGTAGGCCTCTTCGCCGCCGGGTTCGACCACGTGCAGATCGATGTCGGTGGCGTCGGCGTCCCACGACATCACGATGCGGATGTCGGTGTCGAGGTTGTCGCGGAGCTTCGCGTCGATTTCGGGGATGGCGGGCTGGTCGCCGTTTTTCCATTCTTGGCGGTCGATCCAGGCGACGAGGGCGTTGCGTTCCTCGAGGGCGAAGAGGGGGATGCTGTCGGCATGGCGGTTCCACGGCGTGAGGGCGACCTTCTCGAACAGGGCCAGGGCCTCCTCGAGGTCGGCCTGGCCGAGGGCAAGCTTGCCGCGTTCGGCGAGGGCGAGGGCGAGATCGCGGAAGGACTGCGGCTCCTCGGCGCGCAGCTTGGCCACGCGGCGGAGGAGGACGATGGCGCGGTCGAGTTCGCCCGCTTGCCGCAGGCGCCAGGCATGGACGCGCAGGAGGGCGGCATCCTCGATCTTGAGTTCGGCGAGGTTGGAGAGGATGCGCAGGCCGAGAGACTTGTCGTCCGGCTTGAGGAACTCCTCGGCGCAGTCGAGGAAGAAGGCAGGGCTTTGCGACCACTCCTTGCGCTCGGCGAGATAGGCGCCGTAGCGCTGGGCGGCCTCGGCGGCGCGGATGGCCTTGAGGTATGGCGTGTCGGGGCTCCATTCCTTGATCTGGATGGAGGCGGCCGGACGGGTGGCGGGAGCGGATTTCGCAAGGAAGGCGGGCGCGCCGCTGGCGTCGCCGAAAACCGTGTCGGACTCTTCTGCCGCCATGGCGAAATCGGCCTCGGCCGGAGGCGCGGCCATGGCGACAGGGGACGGCGCGGCATCGAGAGCCATCATCCGCATGGCGACCGGGGCGGATTCTTCGCTTTCGCGACTGGCTTTGGTTGGCGTGACGGGGAGCGGATTCTTGGAGAAGTCTGTTTTCCACCATTCGACGCGCTGTTTCCAGAGTTCGGCGAGTTGCCCGAGGTGGCGGGTGCGGGCGTCGGTGGTTTCCTGTCCGCGGTTTTTGAGGGCGGCGAAATATTGCTCGCGCATTTCGGGCAGGGAGGCAGGCGGCTCGATTTCGTGGCGGACCCACTGGTCGAGGGATTCGAGGACGAGGAGGGAGGTGGCCGGACTGACGAGGCCGTACTGGCGGCCGAGGGCGAGCAGGTCGTCTTCGAATTGTTCGGCGCGGGGCGAGAGTTGATTGACGCGCGCGGCGGCCCTGGCGGTGGCGAGGGTTTTCCCCGCGCGGGCGTCTTCGGCGCGGAGGGTGAAGGGGTCGGAGAACAGGTCACCGGTGTATTCGATCTGGACGGATGCTTCGGGGGCGGTGAGTTGGCCGAGCAGCGTGATGCGGCCTGATGCGGGACGGCCAATGCCTTGGAGGTTGGCGATGCCGGTGCCCTTCACGCCGACGATGCGGGGAAGAGGGCTGCAAATCAACGCCGCCGCTGTCGGGCTGTCCATGGTTTGCAGGTCGTACAACGCGCCGCGGCAAGCCTGTCGCAGGGTTTCGCGGTCGGCGATCGTCTGCGAAACAATGGCGATGGGCTTGGTTCCGGTGAACTCAAGCGGCTTGTCGGAGAGCGTATCGATGCCATCGGTGAAC
Organism: Opitutia bacterium; assembly: GCA_009928955.1. Lineage (GTDB taxonomy): Bacteria > Verrucomicrobiota > Kiritimatiellia > CAIQIC01 > Lenti-01 > Lenti-01. The sequence goes on from SABN01000021.1 coordinate 25,923, forward strand.
AGCAAAACCGGTGCGCCATCGTTCGGAACGGCGGCGGCCAAGGCGGCGAAATCGGAGCCGCCGTCGAACGGCACCTCCTTAAGGGCGGCGATGAGGTCGGCGGCGGACTTGAAATCCCGCGCGGGTTCTGGCACGTCGCGGAAAACGATCAGAGAGAAGGAAGGGTTTTCACCGAGTGCGCCAACCAGCTCGAATTCCTTCTTGAGGTCAGCATCAGCTCGACTGCCTGAGGCATCCCAAAGAATCAAGTATTTTGGGGGGCATATGACATGGTCATTTCCAACCCAATTGCGAATCGCCGAAATGGAAAACCAGATGGAGCCATCGGTGGCTTTTTCGACCGAGGAAAGGTTGGCGGGTAGTTTGGGCAAGGCGACCCAGACATCCTCGCCGGGGGTGGCGTTGGTGGCGGTGGATTCGACGCGCCAGAAGTTTTCGGCCTGCTGGAAGCGGAGATCGCCGAGGCCGCCGAGGACGGGGGCTTCGGCGGCGGTGTTGGCGACCTCGATTTTCACGGAGAGCTTGGCGATGGTGTCGCGCGGCATGGGGAGGAGGAGGGCGGCATCGCCGTTGGGAGCGATGGCGAGCGGGGTGGTGTAGGAGAGGCGGAGGGTGCGGGAGCCGCGGGCGGGCAGGGGGTAGATGCGGGTGCGGTAGAGGTTGCCCTTGACGTGTTCGACGAGGCCGGGGTCGACGCGCTGGCGGGTTTCCGTTTCGAAGGCGACGCGGGCTTTCTCCTTCTTCACGACGACGCCATCGGTGAGGACGCCGTTGAGGTCGAGGGCATAGCCGCAGACGGCGGCGCCGTCGGGGAGCGGGAAGACGAGCTCGCCTTCGAGGAGGCGGTCGTTGGGATTGTGGAAGACGAGGGTGGTGACGACGGTCGCGTAGAGTCCGCGCACGGCGGCGGCGACGGACAGTTCCTGCACTTGCATCGGAGTGGAATTGGTATCGGAGAGCTGGATGCGCGGCGGCGGGAAGGGGAGGAGACCGTCGGGCGGGAGGAGGCGCTGGGCGGAGGCGGAGGTCAGGGCGGCGAGCCAGAGGGCGCAGGAAACGGCGAGGACTTTCATGGCGTGAGGATTCCTTTCCACGCAAGGGAAGATAAGGCCGCCGGACTTGGGGGGGAAGGAAAAAGGGTGGGTTCAGGGGGGAGGCATGGAGGAAAAGCGAACGGATGGGGGAGAAGATGGTGGCGGGAACCGGGGTCGAACCGGTGACCTAAGGCTTATGAGTCCTCCGCTCTGCCAACTGAGCTATCCCGCCGGGAAACAATGGGGTGGGACTTTAAGGGAAGCGGGAGGCTTTGTCAACCCGCCGCAAAGGAATGCCGCAAAGGATCAGTTGACGGGGCGCTCGCGGGGAGCCGTCGGAATCGCCAACTGCACGATGGAATTCGTGGAACCGATGGTTTGCCAGACGATTTTCTCTCCGGCGGTCTGGGGGAAGGAGTCTTCGAGCTCGTTGTCGGTGAGTTGCATGGCGATGTTGTCGCCGAGGTCGAGGGCCATGATCTCGGCATCCCAGTTGTCGACATAGCTCATCCACGCGATGATTCCGTCGCGGATCTTGGGGGCGATGTCGTCCCAGGTGTTGCTGGTGAGCTTGATGGTGCGCCGGCCGTCGAAATAATAGATTTCGATGTCGGTGTCGTCATAGCCTTGCCAGACGACCTTGCCCGCCCAGATGGAAGGGGCGCTGTTGTCTTCGGTGCTTTCGCTGATCTTGCGGATGACGCCCTCGCGCCAATGGAAGATTTCGGCGGTGACGGTGGGATGGGCGACCCATGCGATTTCGCCGTTCCAGACGACCGGCGTGGTGTCGTCGAACTGGTTGTTGGTGATTTGTTCGAGCTGGCCGACGTCGAAGCGGTATCGGAAGATTTCGTAGTCGTCTCCATCCCACGCCTGGAAGACGAGGTCGTTGCCGTGGATGTCGGGGTTCAGGACGTAGAAATAGTTGGTGGTGAGCTGGGTGAGGTTGGTGTCGCCGGGTTTCCAAATGAGGATTTCATAGCCATAGGGCCAGCCGCGGGCGCATTGGAAGGCGATGCCGGCGTCGGACATGACGGGGACGCTGAAATGGCGGGTGCCGGGGGTGATGCGATCGATTCCGCCCTCGGGGCGATACACGGCGATGTCGCCGGCCTTGCCCGAATGGCGCCACATCTGGCGCTGAAAAGAGTTGGTGGCATTTTGATCGACGGCCGCAACCGTTGGTTCGGCCGGCGGCGGGTTGGTGGAATCTCCGGCGGCGGCATCGGCCTCGACGGCGGACCGGGGCGCGGGGAGGGTCGGGTCGAACAGCCCGGGATACTCCGACTCCATCTGCCGCATCTCGTCGTTTTTCGGCGGGACGGTCAATTCGAAGGGATATCCGCCGTCCGCGTTGTTCTTGAACCAAGCCGTGAAGATGACGGAATCGCGAATGACCAGCGGGCGTTCGCTGCGGCCGTAGATGAGGAGGTTGTCCTTGGTGATGTTCTGCGGCGGCTGGCCTTCGCGCCAGATGAAGATGTCCGAGCGGCTGGCCCCCGGAGGGTTGTTCAGGACATCGGACCGCGCGCTCAACACCGAGCCGTCTCCGTGGACGGAGTAGCCTTGCCAGGCGACGATGCCGGTTTCGCCGATGGAGGGACTGCGCGAATTGCCTTGGGGGTCGGAGAGCGTTTGGACGGAGAAATCGCGCGCGGGGGCGGCCCCGGCGCATAGCAAGAGCCAGACAAGCGCAAAGGCTGTCTGGCGGCTGGCGGGAGGCAGGCGGGAGAAAATCATGGAAATCAGGTGGTCTGGCCTGTCGGGGTGGGCTGGGGTTTGCTCTTCAATTGTTCTTTTTCAAGGCGGATTCGCGCTTTTTCTTCCTTTTCGGTCTTGGCGGCGGCTTCTTTTTCGGTCTGGATGCGCTCGCGCTCGGCGGCGGCGGCCAGAGAACCGGGGGTCGGGATGCCTTCATCGCCCAACGGCCATTCGGGACCCCACCGGTGGGGGGAGCTCCAATAGCCGCCAGAGGGGCTGGCCCGTTCGTTGAAGGCGAATTCCCACGGGAGATTGCCGGCGAGGGAAAAGGATTTCTGGGCGGCCATGTCGCGTCCGGCGCGTTCGATGGTTTTGAGGATGGCGTTGTTCTTGGCGCGGTCGTAGTCGACGCGGGCGACGACCAAGACCTGATCTTGGATCAGCGAAAAGGAGTCGATGAGCTCGACATATTCAACGGACCACCAGGAATCGTTCATCTTGCCCCAGGGCATATCCTTGATATAGCCGCTGAATTTGTCGCGGAAGGTGATGCGCGCCAGGGCGGCCATGTCCTGGATGACGGTGTGGACTTGCGCGGAGGAGCGCGGGGAGGCGGAGACGAACATCAGTTCGGTCTTGCCGCTGTCGCCGGCCATTTCGCCCTTGATGATGAGCGCCTGCAGGTGGTTGCGGAGGTTGGGGGGGGCGAGTTCCTTGGGGTCGGGGAAGACGATGGCGTAGTGGAGGGGGGCGTCGGCGATGCGCTGGGCCAGCGGGTAAATGCCGCCGTTGAGCAGGTCGAAGAGGAGGGACATGTGGGCCTCGGCCTTTTCCTGTTCGCAGAAGACGATGATGTCGCGGCCCAAGAGATTCATGACGGCATTGCCGGAGAACCAGAGGGTGGGATCGAGTTCCTGCTGGAAATAGCCGGTGGAGTGGAAGCCCAGTCGCTTGCTCTTGGGGTCCGGGAAGCCGCCGACGGCATAGATGGCGGCATCGGAAACCGCGCCGGCCTGGTTTTTGCGGTAGGTGACGACCATGGCGGAGACGCTACCGAGCTTGAGATTGGCGTCGGTGGCCATGCCCAGGTCCACAACGGTTTTGAGGCGTTCGACAAGCTCGGGATTGTCGCCGAAAAGAGAAAGCAGATAATTGTCGGAAAGAACATCCTCGGCGGGGGCGCCCTCGATGGTTTCGCCTGATTCGAGCAGATAGCGGATATGCTGGAAGCCGCCGTAGGCGGCATGGAAGACGCCAAAGGCCCTCCAGCCGACATAGGCCCCTGCGCCCAAGGCGATCAGCAGGCAAAAACCCAGACTTCGAATGATGATTCTACGCATGATATCGGCATCCTTATCCGGATGTTCCAAACAAACTATATGCGAAAGCGCTTTCTCGCACAAGTTCAAAAGCGAGATATTTGGCGGCGCGGGGAGGCCGCCGCGGCGGATGCCGGGCGAATATTTTTCGCGGGGGTGTAGCGTTTTTGCATTGAGATGGTTCCGGTTCGGGCGTAGGATGTTTGCGAGTGTCGGAGCAACTGCGTTTCTTCCGTCCGCCGGATGTTGCGGAGGAAGCGAAGGAAAGGTGAGGAGTGCACGGATGAGATCAGGCCTTTTTTCATGGCGCGGGGCGAAGCGGGGACTTGTCGGGTGCGGGCTGGCCGGGCTGCTGACCTCGATGGCTTCCGGTGAAACGATGCTGCAGTATTTCAACGCGAGTTGGAACGAGATTGCGGAGAAGGTTCCCGAGTTGGCGGAAGCGGGATATTCCTCGCTGTGGCTGCCGCCGCCGGCCAAGGCCAACGGCGGCTATTCGGTGGGCTACGACCTGTTCGACCCGTTCGACCTGGGCAGCAAGGACCAGCGCGGGACCATCGCCACGCGCTACGGCACGAAGGCGGACCTGCACAACCTGATCGAGCTGTGCCACCGCTTCGGCATCCGCGTCTATTTCGACAACATCATGAACCATCGGGCCTACGACGTGCCCGGCTACAACGAAACCACGCCGACGGACGTCTTTCCCGGCATGGTCGCCGAAGATTTCCACCTGCGCACCACCTCCGACGGGTTTTATCGCAAATGGGACAACACCCGCGACTGGCAGGACGCGTGGCAGGTGATGCATCTGGGGCTCTCGGATCTGCTGGACATCGCCCACGAGACGCCCAACCAGAACTTCGGCCCCACCGAAGGCAGTTGGCACGACAAGCCGTCCATCGTGCGCCATCCCCAGAATCCGGAGTATTACGACTGGCATCCGACGCAAGGCCATGTCGGATTCAACAGCACGTCGATCACGGCGGGCGTGATCGCGGCCAACCCGGAATTCTACAAGGAGGACGTGGGCGCCTACCTGTGCCGCAACGCGCGCTGGATGATGGACACGACCAAGGCCGACGGGTTCCGCCTCGACGCCGTCAAGCACGTGCCGGATTATTTCTTTGGCAAGATGTGGGGCGACGACAAAGACTCCAGCAACGATGGCTACCTCGGCCAGATCCAGTGGCAGTTCAACAAAACGCACGGCTACAGCGATCCGAACCACCGCGACAGCAACTTCAACACCGAAAGGCCCCGCGACGACGCGCTGCTGTTTGGCGAGCATCTCGGGCAGCCGCCGGGATACGACGGCTACGTCGCCGCCGGCATGCGGCTGGTGGACAACGACCTGCGCAACCAGCTCAACTGGCGCTTCAGCGCCGGCGATTTGGCGGGCTACGACAACGCGGGCGCGGGCGGGTTTGCCCCGGATGTGGGCGTCATGCACGCGCAGAGCCACGACAACGACTACGTGGACCGCAAGGAGCTGCAGCACGCCTACTACTTTCTGCGCGGCGGACTCGGTCTGCTCTACACCGACGGCAACCGCCACGCGGAAACCCTCTCCGGCAGCGGCGGGGCCTTCCCGCGCTGGGCCAGCACCGCGTTCCTCGGCCAGTGGAGCCAGCCTCACATTCCCGAACTGCTCAAGATCCATGAGAACGGCGCGCGCTATACCCACCATGGGATGGGCACCTACTGGGACGGCGCGGTCATCGCCTGGGAACGCGGCGGGAACTTTCCTTGGAACACCTTTTTGACGGTGTTCAATTCGTCGTGGGACCAATGGCGCACGATCCCGACCAAAGGCACCTTCCCGGAAGGCGCCTATCTCTACAATTATGCCCGCACCTATCGCCCGCATTGGAAATACGAGCCGGGTTGGCCGGAGGTGGATTATGCCTATGCCGGTTCATTTGACGGCGTGGAAATGCCCCCCAACAGCTATTCGGTCTGGGGCTACAAGAATCCCGATCCGAGCAGCCTCTGGCCGGGCGACGTCATTTCGATCACCGACGACGGCCAACTGGCCGAAACCATTTCGGTGGACCGTCGGGACGGTCCCGACGGCGACGCGGAGTTCAATCCGAACAACTACGGCAACCGGGGATATCCGGTCGGCGCGACGCCGGCCGCCTATACCTATCGCCAGGAAATCCCGCGCATCACCAAGGGCACCAACGTCGTCTTCACGGCCCGCGTGGATGGCTCGGCCGACAACGTCCTGATGCGCCTGAACGGTGGCATGGATTTGAACGGCGACAGCCATTCCGGCGGCGATTCCCGCGACAATCCGCCGGCCCTGTCCGACGACATGGTCCTCGGCTTCGAGGGCGTCAACTTCGTCCAGCGCATCTGGCCGGAGAAATTCGCGTCGGTGAATTCGGTGTCCAACAAGATCGGCTCGGAGGGTTCGACCAGCTATGAATTCACGTCCGGCAGCAGCGGGATCAACGCCTATGAAGCCCAGGGCGTGTCCAATGACTATTCGACCGCGCACGGCGAATTGAGCTGGGTCTATCATGATCCGACGGCGATGCGCGACGGAGCCGGGTTCGAAGGCGACCAGCAGTTCTGGCCCTATCCTCAGGATTATGCGCTGAGCGGCACGACCTACATCTCGTTCAAGTCCGACAAGCAGACGGGGGTGCGGCCGTACCTCTACTACACCACCAACGGCCTCGCCTGGCCGGAAGGGGCGGGGGGCAAGCCCGCCAACAACGCGACCAAGGTGTTGGAAGCGGTTTGGATCCATGACGGCGTCGGAACCAGCGATTGGTGGCAATTCCAGCTGCCGACGGCGGCGGCCGGCACCAAGGTCCGCTTCAAGATCGGCGCGGCGCGCCAGCAGGGCTACGACGAAACGGGGTGGCAGGTGGTCTGGCCCAGCAACAGTGCGGCCATCTATATGAAGAGCATCATGCTGGGCGAGTGGGAAACCGATGCCCAGAATCTCAAGACGAAGTCGTACCACGCGCACAACAACTACAACAGCTGGACGACCAACGGGCTGGCCGACGGCTTCCACCTGCTGACGGCCCGGGCGTTCCTGGGCCGCGACGACGGCGCGCCGGTCTTCAACACCTTCCGCCAGACGTTCTATCTCGACACCGAAACCCCGCAGGGCTACGTCCAGTATCCGGCGGCCGACGGCGAGACCTACTATGGCAGCGAATACGGGTTCATCGTCCGCAGCGATCCGAGCGTGCGGGAGGTGTGGTATCACATCACCGACGACAATCCCCAAAATGACGGCCCGGGAAACGGCTTCCATACCAACGGCGCGGTGGTCTGGGCCAAGGCCTCGACCGTGGGCGCGTGGACCGAGGACATGGCCGAAGACACGGCCCATCCCCAGATCTGGCGCTTCAACTACGCGCGCATTCCGGCCACGGGCACCGCCACCGTCCGCGTCCGCCTGCGCGAATGGTCGAGTTCCGCGACCAACGCGTGGTCGGCCAGCCATCCGACGAACGACAACGCCGCGGCCGGGCACTATACCGAACTGGAGCGCACCCTGATCACCCGCGGCCCGGCGGAAGAATTCTATTTCGATTGGCCTGCGGCCGATGGCGCGATGGTCGAGGCGGGCTGGAGACTCCGGGTCAACTACAGCGCCAGCATGGCGGAATCTCTTTCGGCCGAGCAGATCTATGAGCGGACGCGGGTTTACGTGAATTCCACCGCCAACGGTTCGACCAATCGCGGGGCGTTGATCAGCGCCGCCGATTTGAATTTCTCCCACTCCTGGAATGGCGCCGTCAATACCTTGGAGTTCGCGATGCCCAACGTCTACAACGGGCAGGATGGATGGCTCTACGGCGTGCGGGTGGAATTCGCCAACGGCATCTATGACAAGGCCGCGACGCGCCTGGTGCAGCACCGCGGGCCGCTGCTGCCCACGCTGATCATCACCACGCCGCCGGAAACCGACAGCGACGGCGCGAAAACCATCATTCGGATGGAGGACGTGCCGGCCAGCGTGCTGGCCACCAATCCGGCGCTGCGGCAGACGCCCATCGTGGTGTTGACCGACGCGAACGCGACCAACCTGGCCATCCAGTTCAACGGCCCCTTGGGCTACGTCGGCAACGTCGTGCTGGACAACGTCGTCACCAACGGGGACAGCCTGACCTGGAACCATGTCTGGACCGTCACCAATGCCGGGGCCTACCGCTTCACGGCCACGGTGGGGGTCAACACCAACGGCACGGAGCTGAGTTCCACCTCCAACTCGGCCACGCGCAACGCCACCGTCCAGTTCCGGGAACTGGTTTCCACGACCAACGCGGCCGACGCGGACTGGGACGACGACGGCATCCTCAACACCAACGAAGTCTCGGCCTGCCCGCTGCCGGACAGCGCCGCCGAATACTGGACGCAGACCGAAGTGTTCAACTACTTCGCCCGCGGCAAATCCATGGAGAACAGCCCGGACACCGACGGCGACGGCTTGCCCGACGGCCTCGAACTGGGCTACCGCTGGCCCGCGGGCGGGACCGACGTCAACGTCGATACGGACGGCGATGGGTTCAAGAACTTCCTGGCCGACCTCGATCCGCCGTTCTACAACACCTTGGACAACCTGGGCAAGGTGAAGGACATCGACGGCGCCGGCACCGGCGCCAGCCGCACCAAGCGGGTCCAAGGCTCGACCACCGATCCGACGAATCCCGACAGCGACTACGACGGCTTGCCCGACGGCATCGAAGACGCCAACCGCAACGGGTGGGTGGACGGCGACGGCGCCAGCCTGCCGACGGATCGGGATCCCTTCCTGTCGCGCAATTGGCCCGACGGCGTCATCAACAGCGGCGAGACCTGGCTGGAAACTTCCCCGAGCATCGCCGACAGCGACCGCGACGGCCTCAGCGACGGCTATGGCGAGGACAAGAATTTCAACGGCTATCTGGACGTGGGCCTGGCCAACACCGCCGGGGTCGTGACCAGCCTGCTGGCCAACGCCAGCGTGCCGAAACTGAGCGCCGGGTCCCGCATCATCGACCGCACGGCCTTGTTTGCCGCCTATCCCAATGCCGTGTTCCTGGAAACCTGTCCCCTGACCGTGGATACCGATGGCGACGGCCTGCCCGACGGCTGGGAAGTCCGCTATGGCCTCGATCCCCTGGATTCCGGCATTCTGGGCCAGCGCAGCCTGCGCACGGGATTGATCATCACCAATACCCTGAACGGCGCCGCCGGCAACCCCGACGGCGACACCTATCTCGACGTGGAACTCGTCGAACAGCCCTACGTCAATCTGCTGGAATACCAGAACGGGACCGATCCCACCCGCGCGGATTCCATCGCCGATCCGGGCGGCGAGGGGGCCATCGTCGTCGGGCAGGGCGCGATCCTCGGCACCGTCAACGGCACGGACTACTACCGGGAGTTCATGGACTGGACGCTGGACGACCTGCTCGCGCTCGACAACTACAACCAGGGCGGCAATTCCTCCGACATCTATCGCCGCGGCGACGGATTCGACAGCTCCCGCGACATGGTGGCGTTCTACTTCCGCGACGGCGGCGCGGCCGACGGCAAGCTCTATTTCCGCGTGGACTTCGACGACCTGAAGGCCAACGCCGAGCAGAGCGCCCTGAACATCTACGTCGCCATCAACTTCGGCACCTATGGGACCGGGGAAGTGAACCTGCCGGACGAGGTCAATGCGGGCAGCCTCATGAAATGGAACGCCTGCATCGGCGTCTATGACGGCGGCAGCGGTGTGCTGTACGTGGACGGCGACCCGAACAACAACACCACCGACATCGGCGGCGATCTGACGGCGGCCGGCGTCGTATCCGTCCCCGGCGTCTTCCAAGGGGCCTACTTCAACTCCGAACTGGACGCCGTGGCGTGGAGCATTGACCGCGCCGCGCTCGTCGCCGCCGGCTGGAACGGCAATCCCGACGTTCTGAAGTTCCAGGTGTATACCACCAGCGACTTCACGGGCGACGACGGCGGCAGCGGCGACAAGGGCGGTCTGAACGACTTCACCGACACCATCGGCGACGATTGGCTGTGCTCCGACTACTACCAGGACTACAACTACATCGCCGCCAACGGGTATTATGCCAGTTGCGTCGGCCGCACCGCCGGCGGCGCGGTCTGGAACAACCGGGGCCAGCACGCCAAGGTGGCCCTGCTGGCGCACGGCAACCAAGCCGTCGAGCCCGGCATCACCATCCAGAACATCGTGGACAACGGCAGCGGCGCGGGCTACCAGCGGCCCGTCAAGATCCACAACATCTATTCCAATGCGGCGCTCAACCTGCACATCACCCCGACGCTGGCCATGGCGCTGGAGTGGGCCAAGGTGGGCACGGCCAACACGTGGTATTCCGGCCCCGGCCTCAACGAGCAGATCCGCGCGGGCGTCGCCGCCGGCACGTTCCGCCTGCTGGGCAGCACGTTCTCCGACCATATCCTCAAGTACTTCGACGCGGCCTACAACCGCGCCAACGTCCAGCTCGCCACGGACATCCTCAACGAAATCTACGGCGGGTCGCCCACGAGCGGCGTGGTCTCCACCAACGTGTTCTGGATTCCCGAGCGCGTCGCCGACGTCGGAACCCTCAAGCAGGTCAAGACCAACCTCGGGTTCCGCGCCACCATCCTCGACCAGACGCCGCACCTGCTGGAGTGGTACGGGCGCGAAGAGTCGCTGGCCGACAACGCCTACAAGATCAACCGCATCTATCTGGAAAATCCGGGCGGGGACTGGCCGACCCTGGACGCCTTCGTCATCGCCACCGCCGCCAACAACTACCGCTACGTCAACACCGACGGCGGCCTGCCGACGGAACTGCGCCAGCTCTTCAACCGGCGCGCGCGGTCCGGCGCCGACCAGATTTCCACCATCTTCTACATGTGGGAAGATCTCTCCGCGAACGCCAATGCCGACGCCTACGACGTGAACCTGCGCTGGATGGCCAACCATCCCTGGATCAAGGTCATCGCGCTGGACGAGGCGCTGGGCGGCGAGACGGTCAACCGCGATTTGACCGCCGCCGACGGCGTCAAGTCCCAGGATTGGGTGCACCACGCCAGCAACGAGGACTACGACAACTGGTACTACGGCTCCGGCCGCCACGAAGGCCTCGCGCCGAAAGTGTTCGAGGTGCGGATCGGCACCAACCTGCCGTCGGCCACCCGCTACGGCTCCATGACCAACGGCATCCTCTCCAACGCGTGGAAGACCGTGCAGGCCCTCGCCCACGCCGACGTGAAGCGCCTGGCGCAGCAGACGCTGTTCGCTTCCACCTTCGAGACCGCCTTCCACAACGAGGACAACGGCAATCTCTCGCGCTGGAGCTTCGGCGACTACGTGTCCCCCGCCGCCGATTGGATGGGCCTGCAAGGCTTCGCCTGGAAGGCGCAGGGCCAGACGCGCATGGCCGCGCTCTATGCCGCCGTGGACGACTGGGCCGGCCGGACGTTGTCCGCCACCGAGGCGGTGGCCGCCGACGTGGATCTCGACGGCGAAAACGAATATGTCTTGCGCAACGACTCGGTCATGGCGCTCTTCGAACGCAGCGGCGGCCGCATGGTCGGCGCCTGGCTCAAGACCGGCACCCACGTCGTCCAGATGATCGGCAACTTCGTTTCGATGCCCGACTCCGGCACCGAGGACGAAGGCGCGGACAACCTCAGCGGCGGCGGGGTGGGGGCCTACCGCACGTCCGCGCTCAAGGACTGGTGGGACGGCTCGGCCAACCACGTGAACGATCTCTACGTGCCGTCCCTCACGGCCAATTCCCTCACGTTCTCCAACGCGGGCATCGTCAAGACCGTCTCGCTGGCGAGCGTCTCCACCAACGTCTTCGCGGTTTCCTACGCCATGCCCGGCAAGACGCTCTACGTCCGCAACGGCCTCTCGCCCGACCTCGACGCCCTGCTGCGCACCGGCCAGCGGAACCTCGCGGAGGCGGCGGTGGGCGCCGCTTCGCTCGCGGTGGCCACCTACAAGCCGTCCGCCAGTCTCGCCAGCACCGTCAAGCTGGCCGTCGCCACCGGCAGCATCAATGTCGCGGCCACGGACATGTCCAACACCTGGAACACCGTGAACATGCGCAACCAGGCCCAGACCCGGCAGGTGGAGCTGGTCGGCACCAATGCGCTGGTCTTCACCATCGAGTTGGCGTCATCCGTCGCCGCGCCCAATGAACCGCCGGTGCTCGAGTTCACGCCGCCCGGACCGTACGTCATGCCGGTGGGCGCGACCTCCAGCTTCACGGTCGCGGCCAGCGATTACGACAGCCCGTCCACGACGCTGACGGCCTCGAACCTGCCGGTCGGCGGAACCAAGCTGGCCGCGTTCGACGCCAACACCGGCATCTTCGCGTGGCACGTGACCGCCCTCAGCCAAGGCGGGCGCACGAACGACGTGGTGTACACCAACACGACCTTCGCCGCCGACGACGGCACCGACGCGACCCAAGCCGCGGTCGTCATCACCGTGCCGTGGGACGCGGACGCCGACGGCATGCCCGACGACTGGGAACTGCTCAAGATGGGCACGACCACCAATGGCCCCGACGGCGATTGGGATGGCGACGGCTTCCCGAACTTCAATGAATGGTGGGCCAGCACCGATCCGCAGTCTTCCGGCAGCTACATCGGATGGGAGAACCAGGTCACGCTCTCCAGCAACCAGGTGCGGCTGACGTTCCAGTCGGTCGCCGGGCGCAGCTACCAGATCCAAGGGCGGGACGGGGATATGATCAGTCCCGCCCCGTGGGTGCTGCTGGACACGGTGGTCAGCGATTCCAACGCGACGATCTGGACGGACACGAACGCGGTGCCCGACATGCGCAACTACCGCATCAAGATCCCCGCCGTTCCGTGATCCGGCCCGCGCCTTCGCCTGTTTCCCCGGACCGGCGCCGGTTCCGGGGTCCGCGGATTACGAGGCAACCAACGCCTGGGCAATGTGGGCGGCCACGCGCGCGTTGTTTTCCAGCAGCGCCACGTTGGCCGTGCGGCTTTCTTCGTGGGTCAGTTCGCTGACGCGCGCCAGCAGGAACGGGGTGACTTCCTTGCCGCGCACGCCGCGCGCTTCCGCTTCTTTCAAGGCTTGGGCGATGGCGACTTCCGCGACCTGCGCGGGCAGTTCATCTTTCTCCGGGATCGGGGTGGCCACCAAGGTGCCGGTGGGAAAGCCGAGGGCTTCGCGCGAGCGAAGGATGGCCGCCACTTCCTCGCAGGTGTCGCAGCGGACATCCAGCGGCAGGCCGGAGTCCCGGGTGTAGAAGGCGGGGAAATTCGAGCATTGATAGCCGATGACCGGCACGCCGTGCGTCTCCAGCGTTTCCAGCGTCAGGGGCAGATCCAAGATGGCTTTGGCTCCGGCGCAGACCACGGCCACCGGCGTTTGCGCCAGTTCCATCAAATCCGCGCTGACGTCAAAGGGATGGCCGCGATGCACGCCGCCGATGCCGCCGGTGGCGAACACCCGGATGCCGGCCATGTGGGCGACGATCATGGTCCCCGCGACGGTGGTGGCGCCGTCGCCTTTTTGAGCCAGCACGATCGGAAAGTCCCGCCGGCTGCACTTCCGGACGTTCTGGGCGCGGGCCAGGTAGGCCAACTGGTCCTGCGTCAACCCCACCGTGATCTGGCCCTTCAGGACGGCGATGGTGGCCGGGACCGCGCCGACGTCCCGGACCGCCTTTTCCATGCCGCTGGCCACCTCCAGATTCACGGGAAACGGCAATCCATGCGTGATCAACGTGCTCTCCAAGGCGACGACCGGGCGGCGGTTTTCCAACGCCTCCCGCACGTCCGGATGAAACTGCAATAGGTTTTGGTTCATGGTGTTCGCTCGCTTTCCCGCTGGAGGTGGCGGATCGAAAGGCTAACGAAGAGGAGCGGGGGGTGTCAACCTCGGGTCGAATCTTGTCAAGACTCGTTAGAAATGTCCCCATTCTGGACTCGTTAGAAATGTCCCCTTTTTCAGGTTGTGGTTGCGGGTGCCGTGGCCCCGTGGCCACCCGGT
>SABN01000243.1 GCA_009928955.1 Opitutia bacterium
CACTACCGTCCCATAGGAATTGGGCGGCGATGAAGAAAAGGCTGGTTTGAAGTCCTGCTCTTTGCCACTCGGCAAAGGATGAAAAGAAACCACAAACCAGACAAGAGGTCGGATTACACCGTCCTGAACCAGATATGCAACCTCATTCCGCCGCTGCTGGTGCCGAATCTGGCGCGGCAACATGGGGTGGACCGCAAGAGCCGGACGTTCAGCCCGTGGAGTCACGTGGTCAGCCTGATGTATGCGCACCTGTCGCACGCGTTCGGGCTCAACGACGTGTGCGACGCGCTGGGCGAGCATGCGGGGAAAGTGTGGCGGATCCGAGAGGCTACGCCTCCGCGGCGCAACACCTTTTCGCATGCCAATGCCGTCCGGGATAGCGCCATGGCCGAGGCCTTGTATTGGAAGATGCGGGCGGTCTGCTCCGGGCTCTCGGAGAAGTTCGTCTTGGGCGGACGGCGGGAGGGATTCCTCCGGCGGCTGAAAAAACCGATCTTCGCGATGGACTCCACGACCATCGCGCTGGTCGCCAACTGCATGCCGTGGGCCAAGCACCGCCGGAAGAAGGCGGCGGTCAAATGCCATCTATCGCTGAACCTGCAGAACCATCTGCCCCAGACGGTCTGCGTGGAGAAGGCCCGGCCGCACGACAGCCGCTTCGCCCGGTTCCTCTGCAATCCCTTGCAGGACGGCTCGATCGTGGTGGCGGACAAGGCCTACGTGGACTTCCGCCACTTCCGCGAACTGACCGCGGACGGGATCGTCTGGGTGGTGCGGGCACGTCGGGACACGGCCTTCCGGACGGTGCGCGCCTTGCACACCACCGACAACCCGCGCATCCTGGCCGACGAGGTCGTGGTGCTGGCGCGCGAGGAAACGGCGAAAAAGCATCCGGAGGGGATGCGCCGCATTCGGGCCGTCGTCGAGATCGACGGAAAAAACCGGAAGATGGAGTTCCTGACCAACCAGATGGACTGGAGCGCCTGGACCGTGGCCGAGCTCTACCGCTGCCGGTGGGACGTCGAAGTCTTCTTCAAGGAAATCAAGCAAACCCTCCAGCTCGCCGACTTCCTCGGCAACAGCGAGCATGCTATCAAGTGGCAGATCTGGTGCGGGCTGCTCGTCCACCTGCTGCTGCGCTTCCTGCACTACCTGAGCGAGTGGAAGCATTCCTTCTTCCGCCTCTTCGCCCTTCTTCGCGCCTGCCTGTGGGACGAGAAGGATCTGCACGAACTGCTGCGGTTCTATGGGACAGCATCCTCGCCGCCGCGCTGGCGCGCCCGGCCCGAACAGGCCTACTTCCCGGGGTTCCCCTGAATTCCCGTGGGACAGCACCCCCGCCAACAAATCGGAACCTCATCGCGAACGAACCGCTCCCAAATCACAGCCCCGACCACCCACGCGAAAACACCTGCAAATCTGGCGTTTTCATGCCCCCGTTATGCCCTTATGGGATGATAGTGGAAAATTATTTTCCACACTGTGGAAAAACAGGCCCATTTTTTCCACACAATGGAAAAACATTTCGCCGTTTTTCCACACAATGGAAAGAATGTTTCCACAGTGTGGAAAACTCGGTTTTAGGGCTGTTTTCTGTGGTTTTCGGGCTGTTCTCCGGGGCTGTTGAGCGGAGCACGCGGCGCCCCTTGTGAGCCGTAGAGCGCGCCCGGCCGAGTGGCCGGGAAAACGGCGACCGCCG
>SABN01000110.1 GCA_009928955.1 Opitutia bacterium
AGCCGGGGCCGCCATGTCCTCGACGATTTCCTTCAGGATGGTGCTGTAGCCTTTGCCGTCGTCCATGTCGTTTTGCACGGAGCCGAGGCCGGCGGCGGCATTTTCCTCGTTGGAGGCGGTTTCGAGGACGAAGATGGTGGAGCCGACCTGGATGCGGTCGCCGGGCTTGAGCTTGACGGTGTCCTCGACGCGCTGGCCGTTGACGAAGGTGCCGTTGCGGGGCTTGAGATCCTTGAGGTAGAAATCGCCGTCGGAGAGGCGGATGCCGCAATGGACGCGCGAGACCTTGTCGTCGAGGAGGGGGATGTCGGCCTCGCGGGAGCGGCCGATGGAGAGGGGTTCGCCGGTCAGTTCGATGTCCTTGGCGATGCCGAGCTTGTTGATATAGCGCAGATGCATGGCGGTTCCTGGGGTTAGACGATGCCTTTTTGGATGAGCGAGGCGAAATAGTCGATGGTGCGCTGGAGGCCCTCTTCGAGGGACATCTGGGGTTCCCAGCCGAGGAGTTGGCGGGCCTTGTCGATGTTGGGCTGGCGCACCTTGGGATCGTCCACGGGCAGGGGCATGTGGACGATGGGGGAGGCGCTCTTCGTGAGTTCCTTGATCTGGAGGGCGAAGTCCATGACGGTCAATTCGCGGGGGTTGCCGATGTTGACGGGGTCGGCGTGGTCGCTCATCATGAGGCGGAAGATGCCGTCGACGAGATCGGAGACGTAGCAGAAGGAGCGGGTCTGCCGGCCGTCGCCGAAGACGGTCATGGGCTCGCCCTTGAGGGCTTGGCAACAGAAGGCGGGGACGATGCGGCCGTCCTTGGGGCGCATGCGGGGGCCGTAGGTGTTGAAGATGCGGACGATGCGGGTCTGGACGCCGTGGAAGCGGTGGTAGGCCATGACGATGGCCTCGGCGAAGCGCTTGGCTTCGTCGTAGACGCCGCGGGGGCCGATGGGGTTGACATTGCCCCAGTAGGACTCGACCTGGGGATGGACGAGGGGGTCGCCGTAGACCTCGGAAGTGGAGGCGAGCAGCAGGCGCGCGCCCTTGGCCTTGGCGAGGCCGAGGGCGTTGTGGGTGCCCAAGGAGCCGACCTTGAGGGTTTGGATGGGCAGCTCGAGATAGTCGATGGGGCTGGCGGGGGAGGCGAAGTGGAAGATGTAGTCCAGGGGCCCGGAGAAATCGATGTGGGTGGTGACGTTGTGGTGGATGAACTCGAAATCGGTGCGGGAGCGCAGATGGGCGATGTTGTCGAGGTTGCCCGTGAGGAGGTTGTCCATGGCGACGACGCGGTGGCCTTCGGCGAGGAGGCGGTCGCACAGGTGGGAACCGAGGAATCCGGCGCCGCCGGTGATGAGCGTGGTGGGTTGGCGTGCGGGCGTGTTCATAGGGGGGGAGGATTCCACATTAATCGGGTTTGAGCAAGGCGGGATGGAGCTGGCTGGCGAAATTGGCGAGGATCTGCAGATGGGCGTCGGAAGCGGGATCGCGGGCGCCGGCGAGGGCGATGTAGGCCCAGCGGTGGGAGACGCCGCGGAAGACGCGGTCGTAGCCCATCCAGGCCATGCGGGCGAGGTGCGAGGCCGTCTCGCGGTCCTTGCCCACGAACCAGTAGGCATAATAAGAGGAATAGACGGCCGGGGCGCCATCCGTGCGCGCGAGGGGTTTGAGCATGTCCAGCACCATCACTTCCAGCGGTTCGTCTCGTCCTTCCAGCGGGATCCGGATGACGCGCTCGTGGGCGATCTCGTGTCCGGCGGCCGTCATGCAGACCTGGGGGCGGTGGATGCTGGACCGGTCGTTGCCGCTGAGGACGATGGTGGCGTGGAGGCCGTCTTGATTGCCGGGACGGGCGTAGTATTTGCGGACGAGGCCGGTGTCGGCCGGGAGCATGGAGCGCTCGGCCCAGTTCATGTTGCCCAGCGCCGCGCCGCAGTCGGGGCAGGTGGACGGATCCTCGAGCTGCGCGGAGAAGAACTGTCCGCCGCACGTCCGGTCGGGGCAGAAGAGGAGGTCCATACCGCGCCACTCGCCCACCTGCTCGGGGAGGCGCAGCACGATCCCGGCTTCGTCGCTGGAGGCGACGCCGGTCTTGTAGACCAAGGCCCAGGCGGCGGCCGCCAAGGCGGCGATCACGAAGAGGCGCGGGCCAAGAATAGATTTTTTGATTTTGTCCATGCGGCGCGGTAGTCCAGGTTGAGGAGGCGGTCGAGCGACAGCATCAAGAGGATGCTGATGAGGAAGATGGGATATCCGGAATAGTCGTGCCAGAGGCCGACGGCGGTTTCCTGCCCGAAGAAGGCGGCGATGATCACGACGAGGATGATGCGGCAGATGTTGGCGATGACGGCCACGGGGATGCAGAAGAGGAACAAGGCCCACTTTTTGGCGAGGGTTTTCTGGCTGTACCAGGCGTAGAAGGCCATCAGGGCGGTCATGGCCAGCAGCGAGCGCAGGCCGCTGCATTCCGGGGCGACGTTGAAGGCGAAGGGGTTGCCCGATCCGGAGAAGAGGCCGGAGCCGACGCGCTGGACCTCGAGGCCGAAGCCGTTGAGGAGGCCGGCGGCGGCGGCGGTGGCGAAGAGGCGCAAGGGGGCGGTCATGCTGTCGATGAAGTTGAGCGGGATGGCCAGGAAGAGGTAGCCGCAGGGGAAGAGGAGCCAGCGGGCGACGCCATAGCCATAGAGGAGGAAGGGGAGGCCCCAGAGCAGGACGATCAGGCCGGCCACCGAGATGCGCGGCTGCTGGGCCAGCACGCCCATCCAGTGCAAGGCGAGCGCCAGCGCCACGACGGGGACGCCCCGCCAATCGGCTTGCTTGGGCGCTGCGGCGATTTCCCGGCGGCGCCACCAGAGGGCGGCCAGGCTGGCCAGCGGCAGGAATTGGCCGTAGGCGTAGTCGTCGACCCACCGGGAGCGGAGCCAGAGGAAGAGCGAATGGCGGCAGGTGGCGATTTCCTGGCTGTTGCCATGCAGATGGAACAGGAAAAACAGCCCTCCGGCCACCCCGGCCCAGAAGGCGATTTCCCATTGGGCGGCGGCCGAGAGGCGCGACCAGCGGAACCCGGCCAGCCAAGCTTTCAATTTCCGTGCGGCGTCATTCATGAGAAGCGGGGAACATAGCCGATGTCGGGCGCGGTTGCAAATGGCAAAGTCCGGGTTGAATCGGGCGGACGGTTGGCCTATCCTGCCCCCAACCCGAAAGCGAGGAACAGGATGAGGAAGCAATGGTTGGCGGTGGCGGCGCTTTTCGCCGGATGCGCGATGCTCTGGGCGGCGCCGGTGGTGGAGCAGGTGGAGACGGGCAGCGATTGGATCCACGATGTGTCCTATGCCTATGAGGAAGGCGCGGGGGAGGGGACGCTGACGGTGCGGCTGGGGGACGATCCGGTCTCCGTGAGGTACTTCGAGGTGCCGGTGGCGGTGTGGGGGGAGTTCAAGGCGGCGGAATCGAAGGGGTCGTTCTATGGAAAGAACATCCGGCAGCGGTACGAGCGGCAATATGGCAAGTCGCGGCAGGAGGTGTTCGACTCGCCCCTTCCGGTGCAGACGCAGGTGAACGCCTTGTGCGCGTTCAACGAGGAATGCGAGGCGGTGGTGCTGGAGGGCATCGAGAAGAGCCGGGAGAGCATCTGGGTGGCGGCGTATGCATTCACGCGGACGCGGATCGCGGCCGCGCTGGTGGCGGCGCACCGGCGGGGGGTGCGGGTGGAGATGAAGATGGACGTGAACCAGGCGGAGTTCGTCGGGGCGCAGAAGCTGATCGAGTGGCTGCGGAGCGAGGGGATCCCGGTGACGCTGATCCACACGGCGGGGGAGTATTCGTCGATGCACAATAAATTCATGGTGTTCGACATGAAGGGGGTGGTGGCGGGGAGCTACAATTTCACGACGACGGCGCAGGTGTCGAACTGGGAGAACCTGGTGTGGCTGGAGTCGGCGGACATGGCGGAGCAGTACAAGCAGGCGTGGGATGCGATCGTGTCGGACGCGGTGGTGGAGCCGAAGGAAGAAAAGGCGGCGGCGGAAAAATAACCCGCGCGGCGGACCGGCGTGCGTTGACGGCGCGCGGCGGGCGGGCGTAGGATGGGAGCTGGATTCGCCGGAAGGCGGGCCAGGAACGGAACGAGCGATGAGTTTGATGAGCATGACAGGGCGGGGGACCGGGAGCGCGGCGGGGCGCTTGGCGCGCGCGGAGGCGGAGCTGAGCAGCGTGAACCGCAAGCAGCTCGATGTGGGCGTGGGGTTGCCGCGGGTTTTGGCGTCGTTCGAGTCGCGGGTGCAGGCGCAGATCCAGCAGGCGCTGTCGCGCGGGCGGGTGACGGGGGAGATCCGGGTGACATGGGCGGAGGCGGCGCAGCGGTCGGGGGTGCGGGTGGACGAGGCGCTGGCGCGGGCGCACGTGGCCGCGCTGCGGAGCGCGGCGAAGAAGCTGGGGCTGCCCGACGATTTGAAGGCGGCGGCGCTGCTGGCGCTGCCGGGGGTGGTGGTGGCGGAGCACGGGGCGATGGACATCGAGGCGCTGTGGCCGGTGGTGGCGCAGGCGCTGGCGGCGGCGCTGGAGAAGTTGCAGACGATGCGGCGGAAGGAAGGCGCGGCGCTGGGGCGGGATCTGCGGGCGCGGCTGAAGACGCTGGCGCGGCTGACGGCGGAGATCGGGGCGCGGGCGCCGGCGGTGGTGGAAACCTACCGCGCGAACCTGTTGAAGCGCATTTCGGCGGCGCTGCCGGGGACGGATCTGGCGGGGGACGAGCGGGTGCTGAAGGAAGTGGCGCTGTTCGCGGACCGGTCGGACCTCACCGAGGAGCGGGTGCGGCTGGAAAGCCATCTGCGGCAGGCGGCCGACCTGTTGAAGGCGGGGGGCGTGGCGGGGCGCACGTTGGATTTCCTGGTGCAGGAGATGGGCCGCGAAATCAACACGATCGGCTCGAAGGCGAACGACGGGGAGATCACGCGGCGGGTGATCGCGTTCAAGACGGAATTGGAACGGATCCGGGAACAGGTGCAGAACATCGAATGAGGAGGACGGACGCATGAACGGGATCAAGCCGAGCTGGAACAACATCATCTTCGTGGTCTCGGCGCCGTCGGGCGCGGGCAAGACGACGCTGTGCGACAAGCTGCAGAAGGAATTCAAGGACATCCATTACGCGATCACCGCGACGACGCGCGCCCCCCGCGGGGGCGAAGAGGACGGCAAGAGCTACTATTTCATGACGCGCGAGGGGTTCGAGAAGCGGCTGGCGGAAGGCGGATTCATCGAGAACGCGGTGGTGCACGGCAATTTGTACGGCTCGCCCAAGGGGCCGGTGGTGGCGGCGCTGAAGGACGGCTGCGACGTGCTGATGAATCTGGACGTGCAGGGCGCGGCGGCGGTGCGCCGGTGCATCGCGAACGCGCCGGAAGGCGACCCGCTGAAGCGGACGCTGGTGGACATCTTCGTGGTGCCGCCCTCGACCGAGGTGCTGCGCAGCCGCCTGGTGGTGCGCGGGACGGACAGCCTGGAGGTGATCGAGAAGCGCATGAAGCAGGCGCGCGAGGAGATCGCCCATTGGAAGGAATACAAATACATGGTGGTGAACGACGATTTGGCGGAGGCCTACGACCACATGCGCGCGATCATCCTGGCCGAGCGGCACCGCAACGACAACCGGCGCGAGGACTACCATGGCTAAGGCGACGGCACCGAAGGTGCTGCTGGGGGTGACCGGCTCGATCGCGGCCTACAAGGCGGCGGAGCTGGCGCGGCGGATGCAGAAGAAGGGTTGGGACGTGTGGGTCGTGATGAGCGCGTGCGCGACGCAATACGTCGGGCCGCTGACGTTCCGCGCGCTGACGGGGCATCCGGTGGCGCACGGCTCCTTCGCGGAGAGGGAGCCGGAGACCTACACGCACCTGGGCCTGTCGGAAGGCGCGGCGGCGATGGTGGTGGCGCCGTGCTCGGCGCAGACGCTGGCGCGGCTGGCGCACGGGTTCGCGGACGACGTGCTCAGCTGCGCGGCGCTGGCGCTGGCGGCGCCGCTGCTGGTGGCGCCGGCGATGAACACGCGGATGTGGAAGAACGCGGCGGTGCAGGCGAACGTGGCGACCCTGAAGCAGCGTGGCGCGGCGGTCATCCCGCCGGGGATCGGCGAACTGGCCTGCGGCGACGCGGGCGCGGGGCGCCTGGCCGAGCTGGAGGCCATCGTGCAGGCGGTCGCGCAGGCGATCGGGGAGCGCTAGGCGCATGAAGGTGCTGGTGACGGCGGGGCCGACGCGGGAGGCCATCGATCCCGTGCGGTTCATCAGCAACCGGTCGAGCGGAAAGATGGGGTACGCGGTCGCGGAAGCCGCGCTCAAGGCGGGGCACGCGGTGCGGTTGATCTCCGGACCCGTGGCCATCGAAGCGCCGCGCGGCGTCCAGCTCGTGCGCGTGACGACGGCGGCGGAGATGCTCGCGGCGGTGGAAAAACACGTGCGCGCGTGCGACGTGCTCGTCATGGCGGCGGCGGTGGCGGACTGGCGTCCGAAAAAAATCGCGGAGCTGAAGCTGAAGAAAAGCGACGGTCCGCCGCGCATCGAATGGGAAGCGACGCCGGATATTTTGAAGACGATCGCGCCGCTGAAAAAAAAGCCGCAGGTGTTTTGCGGGTTCGCGGCGGAGACGGATCGCGTCGCGCGGGAAGCGAAACGCAAGCGGCGCGAAAAGGATCTCGACGCGATCGCGGCGAACGACGTGTCGAGAAAAGGCCGTGGATTCGAGTCGGATCGCAACGCGCTGACGATCTTCCTGGCGGATGGGCGCGCGGTGCGCGTGGCGCTGACGACGAAAAAAAATTGCGCGCGGGCGCTGATGGGCCTCTTGGCGGAAATTTCCGCCCGGAAAAAAAAGTGAAAAATTTTTCGAAAAACTATTGACGTTGTTAATAACTTCGCATTACTGTCTTAAGCAACGAGATGAAGATGTTCAAAAAAGCATGGCGCGACCTTCCGGAAAGCCGGCGCGAAATTGAAACAGAGAAATCTCAAAAAGCAATTTAAGCGAACACGAAACACAGGACAATGTTTCCAATGAACAACTTCAAGAATAACCTGACCGCCTTTGAGCGTCAGGCAGAAGGGGGGGAAATGCACAATGGCAAAGAAGGTTGCTAAGAAGAAGGTCGCCAAGAAGGCGGTCAAGAAGGTCGCGAAGAAGGCGGCGAAGAAGGCGAAGAAGTAATTTCTTCCCTTTATGCCGGGCCGTGCAATGCGGTTCGGCCATGAACGGCGGTGAACTCCCCATTGGATTCGCCGTCGTTTTTTCGTCCCCGGGGCGGGAAAACGCCTCCGCTTGCAATCGCCGGAAGGGTGGAGTACGGTTTGCGGACAATTTCAACGCGAAGGAGAACCGGCCATGCAAGAGAAAGTCGTTCAGTTCATCGAAGAGATCCGCCCCCTGATCCAGGGCCACGGCGGCGACGTGGAATTCGTCTCGCTGGAGGGCAACACGGTGAACCTGCGCCTGCACGGGGCGTGCCATGCGTGCCCGCACGCGATGATGACGTTGAAGAACGGCATCGAGGCCGAGATGCGCGAGCGCCTGGGCCCGGACCTGACCGTCGAGCGCGTGATGGACGCGTAACCAACGTCCGCCCGCGAACGAAGCCGCCCTTTTCCGGGGCGGTTTTTTTCGCGTCAGGCGGGCGGGGCCGCGGGGGGCGGGGCGGGATATTTCCCGGTCACGGCGTCGCGGACGATCTGCTTGGTGTCGTCGGGGAAGTCGGAGCGCAGCAGCCAGGTGATGAAGTTGGGATCGTCGGAAACGGTGCTGCGCAGGGACTGGCCCTGGAACTTGCCGAAATTGAAGACCACCTCGCCCTTCGCCCACTTGAGGCGGCCGGCGCGGTCGACCCAGGCGGGGTCGCGCGGGTCGCAATACTCGTTGAGCGCATCCATGGCGTCCGGCAGTTCCGGATACTTGCGGAACTGTCCGTCGAGGACGCGGATGGTGGCGAGGACGTCGCCGAGGGCGTCGTGCGAGTTGTCGTGGGAGTCGCCGCAGTAGTAGCGGAGGGCGGCGGACAAGTCGCGGGGCTCGTTGCGGAAGAAGATGCGCTGGGCGTCGAGGATGCGGCGGCCGTCGACGGAGAAGGGCCGGTTGGCGCGGGCGAACTCCTCGGTGAGCAGGGGGATGTCGTAGCCCAGGATGTTGTAGCCGGCGAGGTCGGCGCCGTCGAAGTGGGCGGCGAGGGCCTCGGCCATCTCCGCGAAGGAGGGCGCGGCGGCGACGTCGGCGTCGGTGATGCCGTGGATGGCGGTGGTCTCTTCGGGGATGGGGATGCCGGGGTTGATCAGATAATCGGCTTGCTCGATGCGGCCGGAGGGTTCGTAGCGGACGAGGGCGATGGCGACGATGCGGTCGGCGCGCTTGTTGAGGCCGGTGGCTTCCAGGTCGAAGACGACGAGCGGGCGGTCGAGGCGCAGGCGAAGCGGCAGGGCGGGGATGGGGTTTTCAGTCATGTCCGCAGGATGGCGCAACCGGCGGCGGAGGAAAAGGAGAATCGGGGCCGCCGGCGGGCCGGAAAATAGTTTGAAAATTGACTTGCGGGGTCGCGGCGGGGTCGCGTACTTTGCGCGATGTACCTTCCGCAGTCCATGGGTCGCCGATTTGCGGGGGGGCGTGTTAACGAGCGACCCATGGTTGATAGGAGTTGATGAGTACGTGAAAATATATGTTGGGAATCTCTCGTTCAGGGCCACGGATGATGATCTGCGCGCTGCTTTCGAGCCGTATGGCGAAGTGGTCTCCGCTCGGGTGATCAAAGACAAGGAAACCGGCCGCTCCCGCGGTTTCGGTTTCGTTGAAATGCCCAATCAGGAACAAGGCAACAACGCGATCGCCAAGGTGAACAACACCGAAATCGGCGACCGCGCGGTTCGCGTGAACGAGGCGCAGGAACGCCCCCCTCGCCGCTAAGTCCGGATTCGAACAAACCCCGGCGGGTTTTCCCCCGCCGGGGTTTTT
>SABN01000111.1 GCA_009928955.1 Opitutia bacterium
GGGGGGGCTCGCGCAAGTTCGGCCGGAGACCGAGGTCGGGAAGGGGTTGATTTCAGGTGGAAATTTGAATACCGTCCGCTTGTTCGAGTCCAGAAGGAAGCAAGGAGCAGATGGCATGAAGATATCCGTGGTGGGAACCGGCTATGTCGGGTTGGTGACGGGCGCGTGTTTTTCGGACGCGGGGCACGAGGTGCTGTGCATCGACAACGACCCGAAGAAGATCGACCTGCTGCACCAGGGGATCATGCCGATCTACGAGCCGGGGCTCGACGAGATCGTGGCGCGCAACGTGAAGTCGGGGCGGCTGAAGTTCAGCACATCCATCGCGGAGGGCACGGCGTTTGCGGAGGTGATCTTCATCGCGGTGGGGACGCCCCCCGGCGTGGGCGGCGAGGCGAACATGACCTACGTGGAGCAGGTCGGTCGCCAGGTGGCGGAGCACATGACCAGCTATCGCCTGTTGGTCGAGAAGAGCACCGTGCCGGCCAAGACGAGCGAACACCTCAAGCGCACCGTCCTGAAATATCTGCGGGAAGACACCGATTTCGACGTGGCGTCGAATCCGGAATTCCTGCGCGAAGGCACCGCGATCGAGGATGCGACGCATCCGGACCGCATCGTGGTGGGCGTGGAGAGCCAGCGCGCGGGCGACCTGCTGGAGGAGATCTACCGGCCGATCCTGCAGAAGGGCGGCGGCAAGTTCCTGCGGATGAGCGTGACGAGCGCGGAGCTGACGAAACACGCCTCGAACTCGTTCCTGGCGATGAAGATTTCCTACATCAACGCCGTGGCGCGCATTTGCGAGCTGGCGGGCGCGGACGTGGGGCAGGTGGCGCAGGGCATGGGGCTGGACCCCCGCATCGGGCCGCGCTTCCTGAGCGCGGGCGTGGGCTACGGCGGCTCGTGCTTCCCGAAGGACGTCGACGCGTTCGTGCGCCTGAGCGACGCCCTGGGGATCGACTTCAAGTTGCTGAAGGAAGTCCAGCAGATCAACAAGACCCAGCGCGACTACGTGATGAAGAAGATCAAGCAGGAGCTGTGGGTCGTGCAGGACAAGAAGATCGCGATCTTCGGCCTGGCGTTCAAGCCCGAGACCGACGACGTGCGCGAGGCCCCCAGCCTCTACTTCGTGCCCAAGCTCCAGGAGATGAAGGCGAACCTGCGCGCGTGGGACCCGGTGGCGGAAGCCAAGTTCAAGGAGATCCATCCCGAGTTGGAATGCGTGCCGGATCTCTACGAATGCGCGCGGGACGCCGACTTGGTGCTGATCCTGACGGAATGGGACGCGGTGAAGAAGATCGACCTGAAAAAGCTGAAGGGCGTGATGGCCTGCCCCGTGGTGGTGGACGGGCGCAACATCTTCAAGCCCGAGGAAATCCGCGCCGCCGGCTTCACCTACCACAGCGTGGGCCGCGATTGAGCGCCGGGAAATCCGTCCGATGAGGAAGCGCCTGGCGCGGAGGAATCCGGCCGGGCGTTTTCCATGCCGCATTCCGCGCGGGGAAAGCCGGCCGGCCGTCGCGCGGGAAAACCGCGCGCCGCCAGCCGGCGCACAGCGGGGCGGGCGGATGGGTTTTAGGGCTTGTGCGCATTGACTTTGCGGGGGTGAAAGGGTAGGTTTTCGCGCTTCAGGAAGGATTTTGCGTAAATTTCATGAAGCTTGATTCAGTTGGTTTGGAGACGATGCGCCACAGCGCGGCGCATGTGATGGCGGCGGCGGTTCGCCGCCTGTGGCCGGACGCCTTGTTCGACATCGGTCCGGACACGGAGGACGGGTTCTACTACGATTTCGACCTGAAGCACCGCTTGACGGCGGAGGATTTTCCCGCGATCGAGGCGGAAATGGCCAAGATCATCGCCGAAAACGCCCCCTTTGTACGCGAGGAGAAGACGCGCGAAGAAGTGCTGGAGATGATGAAGGCGCGCGGCCAGACCTACAAGCTGGAGCGGCTGGCGGACATTCCCGAAGGCGAGACGATCAGCCTGTACCACAGCGGCGATTTCACGGACCTGTGCCGGGGGCCGCATGTGGCGAGCACGGGGGAGATCCGGGCGTTCAAGCTGACGAGCGTGGCCGGCGCGTACTTCCGCGGCGACGAGAAGAACCAAATGATGCAGCGGCTGTACGGAACGGCGTTCCGGTCGCAGGCCGAGTTGGACGCGCACCTGAAGATGCTGGAGGAGGCCAAGCTGCGCGACCACCGCGCGCTGGGGCGCGATCTCGATTTGTTCAGCATCCAGGAGAGCGTGGGCCCCGGGCTGGTGCATTGGCACCCGAAGGGCGCGCGCATCCGGTCGATCATCGAGGAATTCTGGCGCAAGGAGCATTACCGCGCCGGCTACGAGATGCTCTACACGCCGCACATCGGGCGGGCGGGGCTGTGGGAGACCTCTGGCCATCTGGGGTTCTATAGCGAAAACATGTACGCGCCGATGGACGTGGACGAGCAGCGCTACTACATCAAGCCGATGAACTGCCCGTTCCACATCCAGATCTACAAGAGCCGCAAGCGGTCGTACCGCGAGCTGTCGCTGCGCTGGGCCGAGCTGGGCACGGTGTACCGCTACGAGCGGGCGGGCGTGCTGCACGGGCTGATGCGGGTGCGCGGCTTCACGCAGGACGACGCGCACATCTATTGCACCGAGGAGCAGGTGGAGACGGAAGTGCGCGAATGCGTGCGCTTCGCCATCGCCATGTGGCGGGCGTTCGGGTTCGAGGACATCGTGGCGTACCTGGCGACGCGGCCGGAGAAGGCCGTGGGCGATCCCGCGCGCTGGGAGCTGGCGCAGCGGTCGCTGGAGGCCGCGCTGAAGGCCGAAGGCATTCCCTACGAGCTGGACGAAGGCGGCGGCGCGTTCTACGGGCCGAAGATCGATTTGAAGACGCGCGACGCGATCGGCCGCGCGTGGCAGATGAGCACCGTGCAGTTCGATTTCAACCTGCCGGACCGGTTCGACATGGTCTACACGGGGCCGGACGGCCAGGAGCACCGGCCCTACATGGTGCACCGGGCGCTGCTGGGCAGCCTCGAGCGCTTTTTCGGCATCCTGATCGAGCACTACGCGGGCGCGTTCCCGCTGTGGCTCGCGCCGGTGCAGGTCTGCCTGATTCCGGTGACGGACAAGCAGATCGCGGGGGCGCGGGAGATCGCCGCGCAGCTGAAAGAAAAGGATTTCCGGGTGATGGTGGACGACCGGCCCGAGAAGATGGGCGCGAAGATCCGCGATGCGCAGATGCAGAAGATCCCGTACATGCTCATCTTGGGCGGGCGGGAGCTGGAGAATGGAACGGTTTCGGTCCGCAGCCGGGTGGCCGGGGACCTGGGAGCCATGGCCTTGGAGGCGTTTGTCGCGAAGATGGACGCCGAGCGGCAAGTGGCGTTGAGATAGAGAAGAAAAGCGGGGCGGCGAAAGACCCCCGGAAAACAAGGAGACAGCCATACAACCACCGACAAACCCCAGAGACCCGCGCGGCGGGGGAGCCTTCACCACGCGCATCAACCAGCGCATCCGCGTTCCGGAAGTCCGCCTGATCGGCCCGACCGGCGAACAGTTGGGCATCGTGGCGACCTATGACGCGCAGACCCAGGCCCGCAACGCGGGGCTCGACCTGGTGGAGATTTCGCCGACGTCGCGGCCGCCGGTGTGCCGGATCATGGACTACGGCAAATACCGCTATGACCTCAGCAAGAAGGAAAAGGTGAGCAAGCGGAACGCGTCGACCACCCGGGTGAAGGAGATCCAGCTGCATCCCAGCGTGGGCGACCACGACTACGAGGTGAAGATGCGGCATATGAAGGGGTTTCTGGAGGATGGCCACCGGGTGAAGGTGTCGCTGTACTTCCGCGGGCGTGAAAACGCCCACAAGGAGCTGGGTTTCGTCCTGATGAACCGCGTGTTGGCCGACCTCCACGAGATCGGCGTCGTGGAGCAGGCGCCGAAGCTGCTGGGCAAGAACATCCTGATGGTGGTCATGCCCAATCCGAAGGCGAAGCAAGCGGCGAAAACCGCTTCGGCACCGGCTCCCGAAACCTGAACCCCGGCGGAGGCGGACGATTCTGCTGGACGGGCGGGTGCAAATCCCGTACAAGTCGCCGTCTGTTTTGAAGAGTTGGAAAGACGGAGGGCGGGCGCGAGTCCGTCCCCAGACGCGAGGATAATCGAACCATGGCTACGAAAGTGAAGAAGAAAACGCGCAAGGCGGTGGCCAAGCGCTTCAAGCGGTCGGCGAACGGCAAGATTTTGCACAAGAAGCCGGGGCGGCGCCATCTGGCCGCCAGCAAGACGCGCAAGCAGAAGCGCCGGTTGCGCCAGAGCGTGCAGGCGACCGGCAAGTTCGCCAAGTCCCTCTCGATCGAGATGGGCTCGTAAATCAATGGAGTAGGAGAGAACCATGCCCAGAACCACCAATGCCCCGGCGAGCCGCAAGCGCCGCAAACGCCGTCTCGAGCAAGCCAAGGGTTTCTACGGAAGCCGCAGCAAGCTGTTCCGCATCGCCACGGAGGCCGTCGACCGCGCGATGGAGCTCAGCTACACGCATCGCAAGATGAAAAAGCGCGATTTCCGCGGCCTGTGGATCGTCCGCCTGTCCGCCGCGTGCAAGCTCAATGAAGTCAGCTACAGCCGGTTCATCGAAGGCCTGACGAAGGCCGGCATCGAGTTGAACCGCAAGATGCTGTCAGAAATCGCGATCCACGATCCGGAAGGCTTCGCCGCCATCGCCCAGATCGCCAAGAGCAAGGCCACGATCGCCGCGAAGAAGAAGTAACCCCCCTTCACATCGGCGGACGCGCCGCGCGCGGAACGGAAGTTCCGCGCGTTTTGCTTGGCCGGGGCGGGGGGGCGATGTTTTGCGGCGCGGAAACCCGAGGGAAAATGGCCTGGGCGTCAACTAAGCGCATGGGGGGGAAGGGGTTTGGCCGGCGGGAAAACGGGGTGGAATGGGCTTGGATTCGGGGGGGGGATGGGCTAGAACGAACGAGTACCCTTTTCCCGGAGAAAGCTGATCGTGGATCCGAAGTTCACCCATTTGCATCTGCATACCGAATACAGCCTGTTGGACGGGCTGTGCGCGCTGGACCGGGGGGAAAAGCACCAGAGTCCGCTGATGGAGCGGGCGCGGGAACTCGGGCAGGTGGCGCTGGCGATCACCGACCATGGGAACTTGTACGGGGCGGTGCATTTCTACAAGGCGGCGCGCAAGCATGGCCTCAAGCCGCTGCTGGGGTGCGAAATCTATGTGACGCCGGGGAGCCATCGCGAAAAAACGCTGGTGAACGGCCGGCAGGCGAATCATCTGGTGCTGCTGGCGGAGAACGACCGGGGGTTCGAGAATCTGGTCAAGCTGGTGAGCAAGGCCCATCTCGACGGGCATTACTACAAGCCGCGCATCGACCGGCCGCTGCTGGCGGAGCACGCCGAAGGGCTCGTCGCCCTCTCCGCCTGCTTGAAGGGCGAAGTGGCCGAGGCGTTGACGGACGGATTGGAGGACAAGGCGCGGAAGTTGGCGGGCGAATATGCGGAGATCCTGGGGAAGGACCACTTCTATCTGGAGGTGCAGGACCACGGATTGCCCGAGCAGCGGGACGTGAACCGCAAGATGGTCGAGCTGGCGAAGAAACTGAAGCTGCCGCTGGTGGCGACGAACGACGTGCACTATCTGGAAGCCGAGCACGCGGTGCCGCACGAGATGCTCCTGTGCCTGCAAACGCAGGCGAAGTGGAGCGACCCGGACCGCATGAAGTACGGCTCCGACCAGTTCTACCTCAAGAGCGAGGCGGAGATGCGCCAGCTCTTCGGGGAGCTGCCGGAGGCGCTCGAGAACACGTGGAGGATCGCCGAGCGCTGCAACGTGGAGCTGGCGCTGGGCGGGCAGAAAAACCCCCATTTTCCAAATTACAAGTGTCCGGACGGACTGACGCACAAGCAATATCTGTCGCAGATCGCGGCGGAAGGCGTCCGGCGCCTCTACGGCGTGGAGGATCTGGCGCATCCCAAGAGCGACCACGAGAAAACCGTCGCCGAGCGCTTCGCGCACGAGCTGGCGGTGATCGAGAAGACGGGGTTCCTGAACTACTTCCTCGTGGTGTGGGATTTCATCCACGCGGCCAAGCAGATGGGCATCCCGGTGGGGCCGGGGCGCGGGTCGGGCGCGGGCAGCTTGATCGCGTACGCGACGGGCATCACCGGCATCGATCCGCTGCGCTACGGGCTGATCTTCGAGCGCTTCCTGAACCCGGAGCGCGTGTCGCCCCCCGACTTCGACATCGACTTCTGCCAGGCGCGCCGCGGCGAAGTGATCGAGTACGTGCGGAGCAAGTACGGCGTCGACAGCGTCGCGCAGATCGTGACCTACGGCACGCTGGGCGCCAAGACGCTCATCCGCGACATCGGCCGCGCGCTGGAGTTCCCGCTGCCGGAGTGCGACAAGCTCGCGAAGATGATTCCCGAGCTGCCCGGCACCACGCTCGCCAAGGCGAAGAAGGACAGCGTCGATTTCGCCCAGGCGTGCAAGACCAACGAGTTCGCCCGGGAAATCATGAAGTTCGCCCCGCCGCTCGAGGACATGCCGCGCCAGACGGGCACCCATGCGGCGGGCGTGGTCATCGGCGAACGGGCGCTCGTCGATCTCGTCCCGCTGACGAAGGACAAGGAAGGCAACGTCATCGCCCAGTGGGAATCGGGGCCGCTGGAGGAGGCGGGCCTGCTCAAGATGGACTTTTTGGGTCTCAAGACGCTGACGGTGGTGCGCGAGGCCTGCGAGAACGTGAAGCGGACGACGGGCGTCGAGCCGGATCCCGACAACCTGCCGCTCGACGACCCCAAGACCTATGAGATGCTCGCGCGCGGCGACGCCGTCGGCGTGTTCCAGGTCGAATCCGAAGGCATGCGCGACCTGCTGCGCCAGCTCCAGATCAACAAGATCGAGGAGCTCATCGCCTTGATCGCGCTCTACCGGCCCGGGCCGATGGCGATGATCCCGAAGTTCATCGCGCGCAAGCACGGGCGGGAACCGATCGAATATCCGCATCCGCTGCTGGAGCCGGTGCTGAACGAAACCTACGGCATCATGATCTACCAGGAGCAGGTGCAGCAGGCCGCCGGCGTGCTCGCGGGCTTCAGCATGGGCCAGGGCGACATCCTGCGCCGCGCGATGGGCAAGAAGAAGGCCGACGAGATGGCCAAGCAGCGCCAGGCGTTCGTCGACGGCTGCGTGAAGAAAAAGTCGTGCCACGCCGCCAAAGCGGGGCAGATCTTCGACCAGATCTCGGAATTCGCGTCCTACGGCTTCAACAAGTCGCATTCGGCCGCCTACGGCATCGTGACCTTCCAGACGGCGTACCTGAAGGCGAACCATCCGGTCGAATTCATGGCCGCGATGCTCTCGTCCGAAATCGGCAACACGGACAAGCTGCCCGTGCTGGTGGCCGAAGCCCAGAAGATGGGCATCCAAGTGCTGCCGCCCGACGTGAACGAAAGCGGCCTGCGGTTCACGCCCGTGAAGGGGGCGATCCGCTACGGCCTCGCCGGCATCAAGGGCGTCGGCGCGGGCGCCGTCGAGGCGCTGGTGAAGGAACGCGAAGCCCGCGGTCCGTTCAAGGGCCTGGTGGACTTCTGCGAGCGCATCGTGAACGGCGACGTCAACAAGAAGGCCATCGAGGCGCTCGTGAAATGCGGCGCGTTTGATTTCACCGGCTTGCTGCGCGGACAGTTGTTCGCGGGCATCGAGACCGCCATGGGCTATGCCGCCTCGATCCGCAAGGACAAGGCCGCCGGACAATCCTCCCTGTTCGACATGCTCGGCGGCGACGGGGCCGCCGGCGTCGTCATGGCCGACAAGGATCTGCCGGCCGGCGACCCCTGGCCCCAGAAGCAGATGCTCGCGTTCGAGAAGGAGCTGATCGGCTTCTACATTTCGGGACATCCCCTGCTGGCCTGTTCATGGACGCTGGAGAAATTCAACCAATGCGACGCCGCCGGGTTCGCCGCGCTGGCCGAGCGGACCCGCACGCGCATCGGCGGACTCGTCGTCAACGCCCAGAAGCGGTTCACGAAGCCCAAGAATCCCGAGGAATCGCCGCGTCCCATGCTGTCCTTCCGGCTCGACACGCTCGATGGATCGATCGCCGCCATCGCGTTTCCGGAGGCCTACGAGAAATACGGCATCCATCTGCAGCCCGACGCGGCCGTGATGCTGTGCGGCAGCGTGCGCCAGGACAACGGCGGCGGCGGCAGCGCGTTGGCGGTGGACGAAGTCTATCCGATCGACGAAGTGCCCGCGCGCTTCACGCTCGGCTTGAGCCTGCATGTGAACGTCGGCACGTGGACCGAGGCGCGGATGCGCGAGTTGAAGGAGGTGCTCCGCCGCCATCCGGGAAAGACGCCGGTGCACATCTGCCTGCTCTATCCGGACAATGCCAAGGTGTATCTGCGCGCCTCCAGCAGCCTGACCGTCTGCGTCTCCGAAGCGCTGGCGAAGGAATGCGGGAAGATCGTCGACGGCCTCTATGTCGGCGCCGTCAAGCAAGCCGGCCTGCGCGCCCCGCCCGAGCCCAAGTGGAAACGCCGCAACGGGGAGTGACGGCCGCGCCGGGACACCATCAAGGCCGCGCCCCTTGCGGGCGGCGCGGCCGGGGATCGGGGGCTTGCGGGGGTTAGCCGGCGATGGCCTGGAGGTCTTCGTCGGCGGTGGTGATGGGGGTGAGGCCGAATTGTTCGACCAGGACCTTCAGGACCGTCGGCGAGACGAAGGCGGGGAGGGTGGGTCCGATGCGGATGTTCTTGATGCCGAGGGAGAGGAGCGTCAGCAAGATGCAGACGGCCTTCTGCTCGTACCAGGAGAGCACCAGCGAGAGGGGCAGGTCGTTCACGCCGCAGTTGAAGACCTTGGCGAGGGCGACGGCGACCTGGATGGCGGAGTAGGCGTCGTTGCACTGGCCCATGTCGAGCAGGCGCGGGAT
>SABN01000244.1 GCA_009928955.1 Opitutia bacterium
GGTCTTCTTCATGATCGGCGCGCTGGCCATCGCCGGCGTCCCGCCCTTCAACGGCTTCGCCTCCAAGCTGCTCATCTACGAGTCCGTCTTCCGCTTCTCCCCCTTCCTCTCCATCATCGCCATGATCGTCAGCATCCTGACCCTCGCCTCCTTCGTGAAGGTCTTCCACGCGATGTTCATGGGCGCCCCCCGCGCCGAGTTCGCCGCGGCCCGCGAAGTCCCCGTCCCCATGATCGCCGGCATGGCCGTCCTCGCCGTCGTCGTCGTCGCCACCGGGCTGATGCCCCAAACCTTCATCGACCACATGATCTCGCCGGCCGTCGACGCGCTCGTCGACCGCGCCGGCTACATCGCCGCCATCCTCGGAGGAAACTAAGATGAGCTTGGCCTGGACATTGACCACCGGTTCCGGCACCTGGAACCCCCTGCTCTGGCTGCTGGCGTTCGTCGTCGCCCTCGGCATCGCCGGACTCATCCGCACCCGCGGCCGCAAGGATTTCCGCCCCGGCGACGGCCTCAAGCCGTTCATCTCCGGCAATGAAGAACCGGAAGGCGGCGGCGGCCACATCCCCGCCTCCAACCTCTACTGGGGCTTCACCGAGGCCATGAAGGCCTATTACCAGCGTCTCGTTCCCCTCCATACCGGCGTTCCCACCGACTATGTCGCCTGGCTCCTCGGCGTCATGGCCCTCATGCTTGTCATCGCCCTCGCCGCCTGATGCAACACACCCCTACAGAATTCAGGGTTCAGGGTTCAGGGTTCAGGATGGGATCCGTTCCCCACTTGGACATTGGTTGTTGGATATTGGATATTGGACATTGAAAGCTCCCTTGAAATGAAACTCTCCCAAACCCTCGGCAAATCCCTCTGGGCCTTCCTGTTCAATTCCGGATCCTGCAACGGATGCGAAATCGAGCTGGTCGCCTGCGTCACCCCCCGCTACGACCTTGAGCGCTTCGGCATCAAGCTCGTCGGCTCCCCCCGCCACGCCGATCTCCTCCTGATCAGCGGCCCCGTCACCCGCAAGATGGCCCCCCGCCTCAAGCGCGTCTACGAGCAGATGCCCAATCCCAAGATCGTCGTCTGTTGCGGCGTCTGCGGCATCTCCGGCGGCGCCTTCTACGATTCCTATAATCTCGTCGGCCCCGTCGACCAGATCATCCCCGTCGACATGTACGTCCCCGGATGCCCTCCCCGCCCCGAAGCCATCATCGACGGCGTCGTCAAGGTCCTCGTCCGCCTCGAAGCCAAGGAGAATGCCGCGTCATGAACCTCCTGACCCCCCAGCAAATCGCCGATGCCATCCAGGCCGCCGCCGGCGCCGGCTTCCAATCCGCCCGCTGCACCGAATGGACCGAAGGCGCCAAGGGCCGCAAGAGCCAGCAGGTCTGGATCAAGCTGGCGCGCGAATCCCTGATCCCCGCGCTCCAGGGCCTCGTCGCCATCCATTATCCCCACGTCGCCGTCATCGCCTTCGCCGACGTCGGCGAGGCCGTCGAGCTGATGTACCATTTCTATATCTATTGGGGCATTCCCCACGAGGAAATCCTCGTCACCTTCACCGTGTCCCTCGCCAAGACCGACCTCAAAGTCCCCACCATCACCGGCATCATCCCCGGCGCCCTCACCAGCGAACGCGAAAAGCAGGAAATGCTCGGCATCGAAGTCGTCGACATCCCCGACGGCCGC
>SABN01000245.1 GCA_009928955.1 Opitutia bacterium
GGCCGCGTAAGCACGGGGGCGCAACCCGGCAGGAGCGGCGGAGTCAGGCGGCCTGGCTGGAACCAACCCCCGGAGAAGGAAGGTGATCGGGTATCCCACCACCACCGTCAAAGTCACGCACCTGCCGACCGGGTTCGCGGTGACGGTCGCCAGCAACAGCGGGCGCCACGAGTCCGTCGCACGCCTCACCGCACGGGCCAAACGGGTCCTGGCGGTGCGCCTGGCCGCCCGGCAGACGGCGTGGCGCGACGTGTTTGTCTACGACCTGTCGGAAGGACCCGCGTACCCCCACGAACTGATGCCCCTGCGCCAGCCGCGGTGATCAGCGCGGATCTGCAACGCTGGAGCGACGCCGGGCGTGGCAAGCCGACGTGGCCGCGGCCCGCAGGGCGGTGCGGGACGCGCTTGAGCGCTTGCACGCGCAGCGCCGGGCGCGGGAAGTGATCTCCTGGACTCTCCCGCTAACCCGCAGGCGCGAGCGCCTGGTCTTGAGGGGCTTTGCGCACGAATGCGCACCGCGGCCGTGCGCGGAACCACCGCACGGGGAGGGTGGGGAGGGCCGCGGCGAACCCCTGTCCACCGCGCTGGGTGCCCCGGGCGGCTGACGCGCGTCGGGGGCGGCGGTTGCCTCGTCCCCGGGGTGGAAATAGTTAACCGCCGAGGTCAACATCCGGCGATAAGCACATGGGAATAGTAACAATCCTCTACTGAAACGCGCTCGCTCTACGGCTGAACAAGGCGCGGAGCCGTCGGTACGGCGACGCCCGCGCGGCATTTCCCAGTAGCGCTATAACTTCTGCGGCCGCCGCGCGCCTGGCGCCCGTCCGGCCACGGCCCCGCGTTACCCAAGCCACGCCCCAGCCGGTCCGCCCGCGCCGGCGCGCGGGCGCGGCTACACCCCCGGGCCGGCGCACGGGCCTCCGCTTCGGCCTCCGCTTCGGCGTCGGGCTCCGCCTCGGCGAAGAAGGCATAGGTGGAGGCCAGGCGCTCGTCCATCTCCCGCTGCACCGGAAACAGATCCACCACCACGCCTTCGTCGGTGCGGCGTATATAGACGCTGAGGTTGTTGACGGTGATCCAGACGTGGTCCCGGCGCGCCGGGAGCTGATAATCGTCGGCGGTCAGCAAGCGGGTAGACATGAAATTTTCTCCGGTGGTAAACTTCGTAAGTTATTGATAACTTTACATAATCATTATTATGCGCAAGACCAGTACATTTGGGAGTGTTGCTATTTTCTGGCTAGTTGCTAGCAACGGTGTGGTCTGTTGGCATTTCGGCAGTCTTGGCATTGGTTGCAGTAATACTTGCTAGCTACTCATACATCCAAGACCGGGACAATAACACCGCAGGTGATCAGTGGCAGGCGAAAGTGCTGGCTGCCATCGAGTATGGAAATCAGCAGGGATCCTCTCTTGAAAGAGAGAATCAGGCGCTTCTGGAACAGGTGAAGTCGCAGAGTGCCCGCATCGCGGATCTGGAGGCGTCTCAACGCGTATCCGTTAAATCCACGGCATCAAAGCAAAAGCCGAGATAACTGGGGACGTACCCAGGTTTTCCGCACCAGCTGAAACCGTGCTGATCATGCCGCCCTTCGATCCGCAATTATCCATCGTGACCTCTGTCTATGACGTAAAACGCGAGACGATGCGCCGCGCGCTGGATCCGGTTGACAGCCGGCCGGCG
>SABN01000246.1 GCA_009928955.1 Opitutia bacterium
TGCAGGACGCCTTCGCCTCCATCCTCCTGCAGACGCCGCGCGTCGTCCTCGGCAGCATCGTCGCCTTCTGGTGCGGCTCCTTCCTCAACGCCTGGGTCATGGCCAAGATGAAGGTCTGGATGTCCGGCCGCCATCTCTGGATGCGCACCATCGTCAGCACGATTTTCGGCGAAGGCGTCGATTCCCTCCTTTTCACCGCCCTCGCCTTCGGCGGCGTCTGGCCCCGCGCGCTCGTCCTCCAGGTCATCTTCTGGAACTTCACCCTCAAGACCGCCTACGAAATCCTCGCCACCCCCCTCACCTATTTCATCGTCCGCCGCCTCAAGCGCGCCGAACGCGCCGACCCCTTCGACACCCATACCGACTTCTCCCCGTTCCGGCTCGACGGCTGATCCCCGCCCCGCTATCCTCCCCCCCATGAAACGTCCCGCCCAAAAGCCCGCCAGCGCCCTCCGCCGCCTGCCGCCCGTCCATCGCAACGGCACCGAACTGCTCGACCATCTGGCCGAATCCCTCGCCCTCTCCCGCCGCGCCGCCAAGTCCCTCCTCGACGAGCGCATGGTCTTCGTCAACGGCCGCCGCATCTGGATGGCCAAGCATCTCCTCCAGAGCCGCGACGTCGTCGAAGCTCTCCCCGACGCCCTTCTCGCCACCCGGATCGCCAACGCCCCCGTCCGCCTCCTCCTCGACGACCCCCTCTTTCTCGTCGCCGACAAGCCCCCGCGCCTCCTCACCACCGGCGAGAAATCCCTCGAGGTCCGCCTGCGCGATCAGCTCAACCTGCCCGCCTTGCGCGCCGTGCACCGCCTCGACAAGGACACCTCCGGATGCGTCCTCTTCGCCAAGACGGAGGAGGCCCGGAAAATCCTCGTCGCGCAATTCGAGGAAGGCCGCATCCGCAAGCTCTACCACGCCCTCGTCGCCGGCAACCTCCCCTCGCCCACCCTGGACATCCGCCTGCACGTCGACCACCTCCCCGCCGTCAGCCACGTCCGCCAGGTCTCCGCGCAATCCAAGCCCCCGCGCTGCGCCCACGTCACCGTCTCCATCGAGACCGGCCGCACCCACCAGATCCGCATCCACCTCCACCACGTCGGCGACCCCGTCCTCGGCGACCGCCAATATTTCTCCGCCCGCTGCGCCGATTTCCCCGAAGTCCCCCGCCAGATGCTCCACGCCTCCGAGCTGCGCTTCGCGCACCCCGCCACCGGCAAGCCCGCCACCGCCTCCTCCCCCCTCCCCAAGGACTTCCGCGACTGGCTCCGCAACCTCCGCCTGACCTAGCGCTTACTTCCCGTCCGTCCGCGCCAGAACGTCCCGCATCACCCGCTTGACCGCCTGGTGGATCCCCGGCGCCTTGCTCCGCCGCGACCCCGCCACGTTCAAAACCCCGTTGTCCGGACAGCGCCGCTTCAGCCACCGCACCACTTTCGCCACCACCGCCGCGTGCGGTTGCTCCAGATCCGCCTTCAGGCACGGCTTGCCGTGCCGCTTCGCGAAACCGATCGTCAGCAGCGAGCCGCCATCCGGCTTGCCATAGGTGAAAATCACCGTGGCGTCCGAATCGACCACGTTCTTCTCCGTGCGCGGCGGATAGTGCCGGCTCCCATGCTGCCGCAGCTTGCGGTATCGCGCCGGCACCTTCCCCTTCTCCGTCCGCCGCCCCTTCGGAATCCA
>SABN01000247.1 GCA_009928955.1 Opitutia bacterium
GGTGAGGATCCGGGTCAGCGGAGGGAGAGGAAGAGCGGGATCAGGAGCAGGGCGAGGCAGAGGAGGACGATCCAGAGGAGATTGCGGTGGAGGAGGCCGCGGGCGGGGAATTCGTAGCCGCAGATCGGGCAGCGGTTCTCGTTGGCGGGGACCGCGACCGCGCAGCCGGGGCATTCGCGGACCGGAAAATCCGCATGGGGATCGATCTTCATTGGCGGAAAGTGTAGCGCACGGGGCGCACGGGGCGCAAGCGAACGCAACCGGAGGGAAGGCGATTGCCGCGCCGGGCGGCGGGGGGAGCAACTACGAATGACGCGAATAGGGGCAGGAACGGAATAAAAAATTGGTAGGGCGGCCTCGCCGAGGGGGGCGGGCGGTTCCGGGGAATCGGATTGGCCACAAAGAACGCAAAGATCACAGAGAAGGATGGGGGCGAAACATCCCCCCGACGGGGTCGTCGGGGGCTCCAAAGACGAGAATGGCCGGGATCGGAATGGAGCCGGGACGACCTCGTCCCGGAAAGAACAACCACGGATGGGAAGTTAACTGCGAATCACGCGAATGACGCGAATGACGCGAATATGGGCGGGAACGGAATATAAAATAGGTGGGGCGGCCTCGCCGGGCGGGGGCGGTCGTCAGTCCTCGAACAGGGACCCGCACTTTTGGTTGCGGCGTTTCTGGTCGTCGAGGACGAGGGCGCGGATGGCGGCGGGCAATCGCGCGCGCTGCCAGCGGCATTCGCGGCGGCCGGCGGCGTCGCGCCGGGTTTCGGACGCCGCCGCGCGCACGGCCCGGATCGCATAGGCCGCCGCGCCCAGTTCGTGGTCGGCCATGTGCGCCACGGCGACGGCGTGGCCGGCGGCGTGGGCGGCTTCCTTCGCGGCGCCGCTGGCCTCGCGGGCCGCGGCGTGCGCGGCATAGGCGGCTTCGCGGGCTTGCGTCATCGTGATCTCGACCCGCGCCCAGGCGCGGGCCTGTTCGATCGCGCGCCGCGGCCGGTCGTCGCCGGGCCGCGCCTGCTCGAAGGTGGGCAGCACGTGTTCCGCGCAAACCGCCGCCCACAAGGCCAGTCGCCGGTGATCGGCGTCCGCCAGCGTGCCCCCGCGCCGGAGGGTGATGAAGCGCGGATCGCGCTTCGATGCGAAAAGGATGGAGTGGCTCATTAGCAGGGTTGCGGGAACATCACAGTTCAAAGGACCCGGCAATTTGTAGTGGAATACGGGAAAAACGGAAAGGTGAATTACTAAATTGATGACCCCATATTTTTGCGTCGATTGCGTGGAACGGATCGGAATGGGGCCCCGAAGGTCTCGTTGGGCAACCACAAGGTTAAAAAATCCGGAAAACGGCTTTGGAAGGCGTTTGGAGGGCTTAAAACGGATAAAAATCGTGAAAATCGGCCCAAAAAAGCCTTGAGAAGCCAAAAATGGCAAAAAACCGATAAAAATCGGAGGCTAATTGTGCTTGGGTTTGTCAGTTGGGGTCTGTTTGGGGCGAAAAACGCCCGAAACCGGCCTGAAAACGGCGCGAAAGAGCAACAACGGAGCGAAACTATGAAGGGCGCGAATTTCGCGAATGGGGGAGCCAATTCCATCTGAACCGCCAGGGAGCGTGATCTCGCGAAAGGCGCCGGGTTCGCCAAGAAGCTTTCGTCGGGCGGACCCGTCTTGGCG
>SABN01000112.1 GCA_009928955.1 Opitutia bacterium
AAGGAGGCCGGCCATGAGCGACTACGTTCCCTCCATCGGCCTGGAAGTGCACGTGCAGCTGAAGACGCGCACGAAGATGTTCTGCGCGTGTCCGGCGCACGAGGAAGGCACGCCGAACGTCGCCGTCTGCCCCGTCTGCCTCGGGCTGCCGGGGGCGTTGCCGACGATGAACCGCGAAGCCATCCGCAAGACCGTCAAGGTGGGCCTGATGATCGGCTCGACGATTTCGCTGCGGAGCACGTTCGACCGGAAGAACTACTTCTATCCGGACATGCCCAAGAACTTCCAGATTTCGCAGCAGGCGGCCCCGCTGTGCATCGGCGGGTCGGTGGAGATCGAGGTCGGCGGGCAGAAGAAAACCATCCGGGTGAACCACATCCACCAGGAAGAGGACGCGGCGAAGATCACGCATCTGGAGAACTCTTCGGAGATCGACTACAACCGCGCCAGCACGCCGCTGATGGAGCTGGTGACGGAGCCGGACATGTCCAGCCCGGACGAAGCCATCGCGTTCCTGACGGCGCTGAAGGAGATGCTCGTCTACGCGGGCATCAGCGACTGCAACCTCGAGCTGGGGCACGTGCGCTGCGACGTGAATTCGTCGGTGCGGCCGGTCGGCACGGAGACGCTCGGCGTGAAGTGCGAAATCAAGAACATGAACACGTTCAAGGGCATCCACCGCGCGCTGGAATACGAGCTGGAGCGGCAGGTGGAAACCCTGCGCGCCGGCGGCAAGCTGGTGCAGGAAACGCGGCGCTGGGACGACGTGGCCGGCGTGACCCTGCCGATGCGCTCGAAGGAATACGCCCACGACTACCGCTATTTCCCGGAACCCGACCTGCCGCCGGTGACGCTGGACGCGGCGACGGTGGAAGCGTGGCGGACGGAGCTGCCGGAACTGCCGGCGGCGAAGCGCGCGCGGTTCATCCGCGATTACGGCCTACCGGAATACGACGCGGGCGTGCTGACCGCGGATCCGGCCATCGCCGGCTATTTCGAGGCGGCGGCGCAGAAAACGAAGAACTACAAGGCCGTCTCCAACTGGACGATGGGCGAGCTGCTGCGCGCGCTGGGCGAGAAAGGCGAGACCATCGCCGACGCGAAGATCGCGCCCGAGGCGCTGGCGGCGCTGATCGCGCTGGTGGACGCCAAGACGATCAACATGCCGGCGGCCAAGGAAGTCTTCCAGATCCTGTTCGACCGGGGCGGGGATCCCGCCGCGATCGTGAAGGAAAAGGGTCTGGCGCAGGTCAGCGACGTGGGCGCCATCGACGGCTTCGCGGAACAGGCCATCGCGGCCAACGAGAAGGTCGCCGCGGAATTCCGCGGCGGCAAGGAAGCGGCGCTGATGTTCCTGGTCGGCCAGGTCATGAAGCTCTCCCGCGGCAAGGCCAATCCCCAGCTCGCCGCCGAAGCCCTGCGGCGGAAGCTGCAGGGCTAGGGTCCGCCGGAAAGCGCCAGTCCGTCGGGGCCGCAGGCTCACGGGCAGTAAACCGTTTATGCCAAGGAACGGAGTAAACGACTCAGCTCCGTGGACGACGCACCTTGTGCGACGCTCTGCAACCGCTTCTGCAGCTTATCATTGTATGTTTGCAGCTCGGGTCCTGAAGAACATTCCAGTTGCCAGTGTTGTGTCCATTGGAATTTGGGAAAACTGTCCATCTCCTGCAATGGGTAGTCCGTAGGGCAGCCAGTCGCTGTTCCGCAAATCCGAGACGCACTCGATCTGATATACGCCATTCGTTTCAGTTTGCAAATGTAAGGCATCGTTCGTTAACAGCAGGGGCGAGATTGCCGAGACATGCGTCCGCATTGGCCGTGAGTTGATCGTGTAGATCGAAGAATTCCATGTCGTAGGATAATTTATGGGATCCTCCGGGTGAACCGGGGTCTGGATGAGGGCAACATACATGCCTTGAGCCTCGATTATACGCACGGGTGTATATTCACCAACTATAGTACGTTGCCAGGTCTTTCCGAAATCATCGGAAACAACGAGAGCGTCAGACTGAAAGCCAACAATACGGTTTCCGTTATATTTAACCGCGCTGAGAGCATAGTTGGTGGATGGTTCCCATTGTCGGCCAGAAGTATAGACGCGGGATGCTCCGAATATTTGCCCCGCATGACAATCTGCCGCGGGAACATACTCTGAACCGATCTGAGTCCAACTTGCCCCGTCGGTTGCTACGAGCATTGCCTGAGTTGTGGAAGCCCATGACTCAAGATGTTTGCGGTATGTGAAGTAGAAATATTCTCCATCGCTAAATAAAGCTTGAGATGAAGAAGTCGTTTCTGTCTGGAATATCTTGGTCCATATATTCGAGGTGGCAGAATAGGTGAAGAAATGGCAAGTGCTGTATGGGTCTCCCAATATCCAGCCTTCCGGGTAGTCCCCTGCTACAAGGAGCGGGAGCCCTCCCGCTTGTGCATAATGAGAACTGGCGAGGGTTCCTACGAGCCAATGCACAAGGACCGGTGCGCCCCATGTGATTCCGTCTGATGACAACACAGAACGAATTGTCCTAAAGTACACGTTGCCCATCTGCGGATACTCGGTTTTCAAGAGAACCGCAAGGTATTGCCCGGATGGCAATGCCGCCAGGTGGAGCAGATCCAACCAAACGCCGTCGCCTGGATCCACTTCAAACAACGAAGGATCGATTACGAGACTCGCTTCTGTCCAGTCGGTCAGATTCGTGCTCGCTCCGGCAACTTGCATTCCCTCTAGGCACAAGTATTGATCACCGTTGAAGGCAATTGTACCGAAGCTGCGGTTGGTAAATATCTGTTGGAGTTGCCATGAATCGCCCGTAGCGGCGCGCGAAACAACACACAGCGCCACGATCAAAACGTATCTTTTCATCGGTTAATCTTCATTTGCCGAAAAGTATGTATTCAACGAACTTCAAGTTGTCTTTGCGCGGAGGGAACACCCACCGTGCGGTTGCCATGATAGGCGCGGGCGGCGGGGATGTCAAACGGATGCGTCTGGCCTGCTCCCATGCGGTTCCGAACATCTGCGCCGGAACCTGAAGGGATGAAGCCGGCTCGATTTGTTGTGGCCGGCCCCGGTGGGGCCGGGGCTGTGATGCCCTTGGCCGGCCTCGCCGAGGCCAGCTACAGAAAATCAGAATCCGCCAAAAGCCGCCGGCTACGACAGAACCCAATCCGCTACAGCGTCCGGTCGAGGACGGCGAGGGCCTGGTCGATCTGGGCCGGGGAGACGACGAGGGGCGGGACGAACCGCAGGACGTGGTCGCCGGTGGCGATGCAGAGCAGGCCGTTTTCGCGCAGCTTGGCTTCGACGGGCTTGGCGGGGACGTTCAACACGAGGCCGACCATCAGGCCGACGCCGCGCACGGACTGGATGCAGGCGTGCTTGGGCGCGAGCGCCTTCAATCCATCCATGAACCGCACGCCCATCCGCACGGCGTTGCCGAGCAGGTCTTCCTTCTCGATGGTTTCGAGCGTGGCGAGCGCGGCGGCGCAGGCCAGGGGCGTGCCGCCGAAGGTGCTGGCGTGGTTGCCGGGCTGGAACACGTCGGACAGTTCGGGCGTGACCGCGGCGGCGCCGATGGGGAAGCCGCCGCCGAGGGCCTTGGCCATGGAGAAGCCGTCGGGCCGGATGCCGTAGTTCTGGAAGCCGAACCACTTGCCGGTCCGGCCGATGCCGGCCTGGACTTCGTCGAAGAAGAGCAGGATTTTCTTTTCGGTGCACAGCGCGCGCAGGCCCGTCATGAATTCGGGCGTGGCGGGGACGATGCCGCCTTCGCCCTGCACGGCCTCGCACAGGACGGCGACGGTGGCGGGGGTGAGCGCGGCCTTGACCGAGTCGAGGTTGTTGAACTCGGCGTAGGCGAAGCCGGGCATGAGGGGTTCGAAGCCCTTCTGGTACTTCGTCTGGCCGGTGGCGGTCATGGTGGCGAGCGTCCGGCCGTGGAACGAGTTCTTCATGGTGACGATCTCGTGCCGGCCGTCCATGGAGCCCCACTTGCGGGCGAGCTTGAAGAGGCACTCGTTGGCTTCGGCGCCGGAGTTGCAGAAGAAGACCTTGCCGCCGAGGGCGAGCCGGGAAATCTTCTGGGCCAGCCGGGGCTGGAGCTCGTTGTGGAAGAGGTTCGAGCAGTGCATCAGCGTGCCGGCCTGCTTGGCGATGGCGGCGACGACGGCGGGATGGCAGTGGCCGACGTTGTTGACGGCGATGCCGGCCATGAAATCGAGGTATTCCTTGCCGGCGTCGTCCCAGACGGACACGCCCGCGCCGCGCACGAGGGTGAGCCCGGGCGCGTAGGTGGGCATGACGTACTGGCCGAACAATTCCTTGGGGCTAGGTTGCATCGTTGACGATCTCCGTGCCGACGCCTTTGT
This sequence comes from Opitutia bacterium, assembly GCA_009928955.1. Classification (GTDB taxonomy): domain Bacteria; phylum Verrucomicrobiota; class Kiritimatiellia; order CAIQIC01; family Lenti-01; genus Lenti-01. The sequence goes on from SABN01000112.1 coordinate 4,372, forward strand.
CGGTGAACAATTCGAGGAGGAGGGAATGCGGCAGGGCCGCGTCGATGATGTGGGTCTTGCGGACGCCGGCCTTGAGCGCCTTGAGGGCGCCACTGATCTTGGGCAGCATGCCGCCGCCGATGACGCCGCGTTCGATGAGGTCCTCGACCTCGGTGAGGCGGAGGGTGCTCATGAGCGAGTTGCGGTCGGCGGGATCGGCGAGCAGGCCGGGCACGTCGGAGAGGAAGACGAGTTTCCGCGCCTGCAGGCGCTCGGCGAGGCCGGCGGCCGCGGCGTCGGCGTTGATGTTGTAGATCTGGCGGGTGTCGTCGGCGCCGAGGGGGGTGATGACGGGGGTGATGTCGGCCTCGAGGTAGGCCTTGACGGGTTCGGCGTCGACGTCCGTGATTTCGCCGACGAGCCCCCAGTCGAGGACTTCGCCGGTATCGGGATCCTCGGCGGTATGCTTCCGGACGGCGATGATGTCTTCGCCGTGGATGCCGCGCGCCTTGCAGCCGAATTCGTTGAGGATGGCGACGAGCTCGGGATTGACCTCGCGGTTGAGGACCTGCTCGACGATTTCCATGGTTGCGGGATCGGTGACCCGCAGGCCCTTGACGAAGTTGGCCTGGAGGCCCTTTTGCTTCATCCGGGCGTTGATGGCCTTGCCGCCGCCATGGACGATGACCGGCCGCATGCCGACGCAGCTCATGAAGGCGACGTCTTCGAGGATGTCGCGGACGACGGCGGGGTTGTCCATGGAGGACCCGCCGAACTTGACGATGACGGTTTCGCCCCGGAAGCGCTGGATGTGCGGCAGGGCTTCGATGAGGACGGTGGCTTTCTGGATGGCTTGTTTCATGTTCGGGCGCGCATTATCCGCCCCCGGCGCGGCGGGGGAAAGAAAATTCAGGAGAGCTCAATATCCAATATCCAACAACCAATGTCCAACGTTCAAGTGCCGGTCATCCCGCCGGGTCGAGCGATCTGGGCGTTGTCTCGCCGGCGGGCCGGCGGGACGAGGCCGAGACGTTTCGACTCCGGCGCGGCGCGCCTGCGCTCAACATGACCAAACCTTGAACCTGCAACCGTGAACCTTGAACCTCTCCGCCTACTTGTTGATTTTGACGTAGTCCTCGGTGCAGTCGCAGGAATAGACGGTCGCGGCGTGGCGGCCGAGATGGAGGTCGATGGTGATGGTGAACTCCTTCCGGGCCACGATCTTGGACAACTGCTCGACGGAGGCGCCGGCCTTGAGGCCGTGGCGGGCGCAGAGGAGGGGGCCGTAGCGGATTTCGACCTTGGTTTCGTCGACCCGGGCGGGGGAATAGCCGAGAGCATCCATGATCCGGCCCCAGTTGGGATAGGAGCCGACCCAGGAGGTCTTGACGAGGAACGAATTGGCGACGGAGCGCGCGGCGGCTTCGGCGTCGGCGGGCGTGCTGGCGCCCTGGACGCGGACGGTGACGAGTTTCTGCGCGCCTTCGCCGTCGCGGACCATGGCCATGGCGAGACGGAAGGTCACGCCTTCAAGCGCGGCGACGAACGCCGGCCAATCGCGGTGGCCGGGCTTGAGGGGCGCGTTGCCGGCGCAGCCGTTGGCGAGCAGCAGGACGGTGTCGTTGGTGCTCTGGTCGGCATCGACGGAAATGCGGTTGAAGGATTTGTCCACGGCGGCCTTGAGGGCCTTCTGCAGGGCGCGGCGGTCGAGCTTGGCGTCGGTGAGGAGGAAGGCGAGCATGGTGGCCATGCAGGGCTGGATCATGCCGGAGCCCTTGGCGATGCCGGTGAAACGGCAGGTCTTGCCGTTGGCCTGGAACGTCGCGGTGTAGCGCTTGGGCACGAGATCGGTGGTCATGATGCCGCGGGCGGCGGATTCGCCGCCGGTCGGCACGACGGCCGTGGCGAGTTTTTCGATGCCGGGCAGGATGATGTCCATCCGCAGGGGCACGCCGATGCGGCCGGTGGAGCAGACGAGGAAGGTTTCGGGGGCGACGCCGAACTGCTGGGCGGCGTGGACGGCCATGGCCTGGGCGTCGCGGAGGCCCTGCTTGCCGGTGCAGGCGTTGGCCTGGCCGCTGTTGACGACGATGCCGTGGGCGACGCCGATCTTGGCGACGCGTTCGGCGTCGAGCCGGACGGTGGCGGCCTTGACCTGGTTGGTGGTGAAGGTTCCGGCGAGGACGGCGGGGACGTCGGAGAAGAAGAGGGCCATGTCGGGCTTGCGGTTTTTCTTGAGCCCGGCGACGATGCCGGCGGCGCGGAACCCGGCGGGGAGCGTGGCGGCGGCGGAGAATTTCAAATTGGATTTTTTCATGGAGGGCCTTTCTCGGGGGCGGAGTATAGGAGTTTGGGAGTCTGGGAGTATAGTCGAAACAGCCGGGGAAACCGGGGGACGAAAAAACCCCGGAACGCCGAGGCGTCCGGGGTCGTGCAAAGCCGGGACGACTTAGCGTTTCGAGAACTGGAAGCGGCGGCGGGCGCCGGGCTGGCCGGGCTTCTTGCGTTCCTTCATGCGCGGATCGCGGGTGAGGAAGCCGGCCTTCTTGAGGACGGCGCGGAGGTTCTCGTCGGCCTGGATGAGGGCGCGGGAGATGCCGTGGCGCAGGGCGCCGGCCTGGCCGGCGGGGCCGCCGCCTTCGCAGATCGCGACGACGTCGTACTGGCCGACGCCTTCGATGGCCTTGAAGGGCGCTTCGACGATCAGGCGCAGGTCGGTGGTGGGGAAATAGTCTTCGAACTTGCGGTCGTTGACGACGATCTGGCCGGAGCCCTTGGAGAGGCGGACGCGGGCGATGGCGGTCTTGCGCCGACCGGTGGCGATGGATTCGATTTCAGCTTTCTTGGTGGCCATGGGGATACTCCGGGATTAGCCGATGGGCTTGGGATTCTGGGGGGCGTGCGGGTGCTCGGCGCCGGGATAGAGCTTGAGGCGCTTGAGAAGCGTGCGGCTCAGGTGGTTTTTCGGCAGCATGCCCCGGACGGCGTGCCAGAGGATGTAGTTGGGATTCTTTTGGCGCATGACGCCGGCGGGGGTTTCGAAGTAGCCGCTCTGGTAGCCGGTGTACTTGGCGTAGACCTTCTTCTCCTCCTTGGAGTTGCCGGAGAGGCCCACCTTGGCGGAATTGACGACCACGACGAAATCGCCCGCATCGACGTGCGGCGCGTAGTCGGGCTTGTGGCGGCCGCGCAGGAGGCGGCAGATTTCGACGGCCAGGCGGCCGGCGGGTTTGTCGGTGGCGTCGATCAGCCACCAGTCGTGCTTGATTTCGGTTTCTTTCGGCAGAGTCGTCTTCATCGTTCTTCGTTGTCCAATCGATTGAGCGGCGAACAGTAGCGCGCCCGGCGCGCGGCTGTCAACGCGGTTCTTTCCATCTCTTCAGCATGAAACAACCCCGTGCCGGAAGGATCGGGAAAATCCGACGACAGAGGACGCCTTGCGCCGCGTTTGCGGGGAAAGCGACGGGCTTTCTCCGCGGCCTGCCGTCCGGTTACCGCCGGAACGGCCGCCCGTGGCGCGAAAACAAAATTGGCTCCAGCGACAGGGCTCGAACCTGTAACCTATTGGTTAACAGCCAACCGCTCTACCATTGAGCTACGCTGGAACCGAAAATCACGGGGAAAGATAGTCAGACCGCCGCGGAAGTCAAGTCCGCAGACCGAAAAAACGCCGAACTCCTTGCCGGCGGCCGGGTCAGAGCCGGGCGGCGACGTCGCGGAAGGCGCGGCGGATTTCGTCCTCGCCCGGGATTTGGCGGTGGCGCATGAGGACCCGGCCGGCGCAGACGGTGGTGTCCACGCACTCGGGGTTGGCGGCGTAGACCAGATCCGAGATCAGGTCGTGGCCGGGAACGAGGCCGGTGTGGTCCAGGTCCACCAGAATGCAGTCGGCCAGCTTGCCGGGGGCGATTTCGCCGGCGTCGAGGCGCAGCAGGCGGAAGCCGTCGAGGGTGGCGGTGCGGTAGATTTCGGCGGCCGAGCAGGCGGTGGGGTCGAGGGTGCTGACCTTGGCGAGCAGGGCGGCGGTGCGCATTTCCGCGAACATGTCGTAGCGGTTGTTGGAGCTGGCGCCGTCGGTGCCCAGGCCGAAGCGCAGGCCCGCCGCGCGGGCGGCCTGGTCGTTGAAGATGCCCGAGGCGAGTTTCATGTTGGAGGACGGGCAGTGGGCGATGGCCGCGCCGCGTTCGACCAGCAGGCGCCGGTCGGAATCGGAGAGCCAGACGCCGTGGGCGCCCAGGAAGCGGCCGTTCAGCAGGCCTTCGGAATCGAAGACCTCGGCGGGGGTCTTGCCGGTGGCTTTCAGGCACTCGTCGTTTTCGCGCTTGGTTTCGGAGATATGGGTCTGGACGATCAGGTTGTGCTCGGCGGCGAAATCGCGGCAAACGGCGCGCATTTCGGGGCTGGTGGTGTAGAGCGCGTGGATGCCGACGGACAGTTCGACGCGGCCGGGATAGGACTTGGCCAGTTCCAGATGCTCTTCCAGAT
>SABN01000248.1 GCA_009928955.1 Opitutia bacterium
GCGGCCGTCGGGGATGTCGACGACTTCGATGCCGAGCATTTCCTGCTTTTCGCGTTCGCTGGTGAGGGCGCCGGGGATGATGCCGGTGATGGTGGGGACCTTCAGATCGGTCTTGTCGAGGGCGACGGCGAGGGTGACGAGGATTTCCTCGTGGGGGATGCCCCAGTAGACGTAGAAGTGGTACATCAGCTCCACCTGCGCCCCGGTATCGCAAAAAGCGATGACGGAGACGTGCGGGTAGTGGATCTCGACGAGGCGCTTGAGGGCGGGGAGCAGGGACTCCCGGGCGATCTTTAGCCAGACCTGCCGGCTTTTGCGGCCTTTGACGCCTTCGGCCCATTCGGTGCAGCGGGCGGAGACGAAACCCGCGCCGGCGGCGGCTTGGAGGGCATCGGCGATTTCCTGGGGGGCGAGGAGGTTCATGACGCGGCATTCTCCTTGGCTTCGAGGCGGGCGAGGACCTTGACGACGCCATCGATGATGGCTTCGGGGCGGGGCGGGCAGCCGGGGACGTACATGTCCACGGGGACGACCTGGTCGACGGGGCCGACGAGGGTGTAGGAATCGTAGAAAGCGCCGCCGGAGGTGCCGCAGGTGCCGATGCAGACGACGATCTTGGGATCGGGCATCTGCTCGTAGACGCGGCGCAGGCGCGGGGCCATCTTGCGGGTGACGGGGCCGCTGATCAGCAGCAGGTCGGCGTGCCGCGGGGATCCGACGACCTTGATGCCGAAGCGTTCGAGGTCGTAGCGGGGCGTGACGCAGGCCACCGATTCGATTTCGCAGCCGTTGCAGGACCCCGAATTGAACAGGAAGGCCCAGAGGGATTTGCCGAGGGTTTGGGAGAGCTTCATTTCAGCGAACTTTCAATATCCAATATCCAACAAGGAATTTCCAACGCTCAACTGCCGGAAAGTTTGTTCCGAACACTTTTTCATCACACGACCAAAACGACGACCAGCATGAGGGCCATGACGCCCAGAAGCCAGGCGACGTAGTCGGTGGGGATGCCGGTGTGGAGGGGCACGACGCGGGCGTAGTAGCTCTTGAGGGATTCGAGGAAGCCCCAATAGAGGTTGGAGGCGGGCACGTGGCCGCCGGCATTCTCGGGTTCTTCGTTGCCGGAGATGAAGGGCTTGCGGCCGGCGCCTTCGCGGAAATCCTTGCGGCCGCGGGAACGGATGGCGAGGGCGACGCCGAGCCCGACGGCAAGCGCCGCCAGCCAGAGCAACGGGTTCCAGGCGCCCGCGCCGGTTTGCAGGGTTTGGAAGAGGTCCATGTCAGCGTCCTCCGAGAATGGCGGCGATATAGCCCTCGCGGTCGACGAGGGCTTCGACGGCGGGCTGGATCAGATGATCGACGAAAGGCTGGGGCGCGAGGCCCGCGGCGACGACGAACACGGCGAGGAGCGCCATGCCGGCGAGCATGGGGACGGGCACTTCGCGGACGGCGGCGAATTCCGCGCGGCGCGGGCCGAGGAACATCGAGTGGAAGACCTTCACGAACGAGGCCAGCGTCAGGATGCTGACGATCATGGCGACGATCGAGAGGAAGGGCGAGAAGCGGAAGACGGACTCGTAGATGAGCAGCTTGGAGGCGAAGCCGTTGAAGGGCGGGACGCCGGCGATGGCCAGCGCGCCGATCATGAAGAAGACC
>SABN01000022.1 GCA_009928955.1 Opitutia bacterium
CCCCCCCCCCCCCCTCCCCCCCGCCGCTCCGGCCCATCGTCAAGGAAATCGAAGCCTGCCAGCTCTGCCCCCTCGCCAAGGAGCGCAAGAACGTCGTCCCCGGCCAAGGCCGCCTCCAGCCCGACATCCTGTTCGTCGGCGAAGGCCCCGGCGCCGACGAGGACGAGCAAGGCCTCGCGTTCGTCGGCCGCGCCGGCCAACTCCTCACCAAGATGATCCTCGCCATGGGCTACACCCGCGAAGACGTCTTCATCGGCAACATCGTCAAATGCCGCCCCCCCGGCAACCGCGTCCCCACCCCCGAGGAAATGGCCGGCTGCCTCCCCTACCTCAAGCGCCAGATCGCCATCATCCGCCCCAAGCTCATCGTCTGCCTCGGCGCCACCGCCGCCCGCGGCCTCGTCCAGGAAGCGCTCCCCATCGGCAAGGCCCGCGGCCAGTGGCGCGAATTCGAAGGCATCCCCGTCATGCTCACCTTCCACCCCGCCTATCTCCTCCGCGACCCCCGCAAGAAAACCGAAACCTGGGCCGACCTCAAATCCGTCCTCGCCCGCCTCGGCAAAAAACCCCCCTCCCCATCCGCCTAGCTCATCTTCCGGCTGTTCACTTGAACATTGGATATTGAATATTGGAGATTGGAGATTGAGATCCCTTCATGTCCCGTTCCCGCAACACCTGGCTCGTTTATGTCCTCCTCGCCCTCTTCGCCCTCGGCGCGATCGCCGTCCTCTTCCTCTTCGATCCCGCCGCCCACGCCTTCTATCCCCCCTGCCCCCTCCACGCCCTCACCGGCCTCGACTGCCCCACCTGCGGCGGCCTCCGCGCCGCCCACCTGCTCCTCCGCGGACACTTCCGCGCCGCGTTCGCGCTGAATCCGTTTCTGTTCTTCGCGCTGCCCGTCGCCGCGCTCTTCCTCCTCCGCCCCTGCCGGGTCCGTTGGCTGCCGTGGGCCGCCCTCGCCCTCCTCCTGGCCTGGTTCATCTGGCGCAACCGGTCGTTGGCCGACCGCCAACCACGAACCTCCCTCCATGAACCAGCTCGGCGGGGGGGGGTCGTGGAAGGCCGCGGGACCCCGCGAACGGAGCGGGAACTCGCGGCCCGCCGTTGTTCCACGCGCGATGGAATATCCAGCCCGGTTGTTCCGCGCCATGGTCGCGTCGCCCCATGGCGCGCAGAACGCGGCGGGGGGCGCTCCGCCTATTTCTGCAGCGCGAACGTGCCCGATCCGAAAGTCCCGTTCCAATCGCCGATGTAGGCCGACGACGACGCGTTCACGTGTCCGTCCAGTTCGATCCACGCGGGGCTCCCGTTCACCGTCAGCATTGCGGTTCCCCCGTAAAACTGGACCGTTTTCAAAGAGAGTCCTCTGGTCTACAACAGACACGTGGAGGACGACGAATGAAGGGCAAACGGTTCACGGAAGAGCAGATCATCGGAGTGCTGAAGGAGGCAGAAGCGGGCTTGCCTCAGCCTGACCTGCTGCGCAAGCACGGCATCAGCCAGGGCACGTTCTACCGCTGGAAGGCGAAGTACGGCGGGCTGGACGTCAGCGAGGCGCGGCGGTTGAAGTCGCTGGAGGACGAGAACCGGCGGCTGAAGCGGCTGGTGGCCGACCAGGCGCTGGACATCCAGATCCTGAAGGACATCAACTCAAAAAAATGGTGACGCCCACCGCCCGGCGGGACGCGGTCGGCCACATGATCCAGGCTTACGGGATCAGCCGGCGGCGGGGTTGTGGGTTGGTCGGACTCCGCCGGAGCAGTCTGTACTACCAAGGCTCGAAGCGGCCGGATGGGCCGTTGCGGGATGCCATCCGGGAGGTGGCCGGGCGGCGCAAACGCTGGGGCGTGCCGATGATCGCCCGCTATCTGCGCCGAAAGGGCTGGAAGGACAACTACAAGCGGATCGAACGGATCTACCGCCAGGAGGGCTTGCAGGTGAGAAGACGGAAACGGAAGAAGATGGCGGCCGTGGCCCGGACGCCCTTGGAGCAGACGACCCGGTCGAATCAAGTCTGGGCCATGGACTTCGTTCACGATGCGGCGCAGGGCGGCCGCAAGCTCAAGCTACTGACGCTGATCGACTGCCATACGCGGGAGTGCCTGGCCATCGAGGTAGACAGTTCCATCGGCGGCCACCGGGTGGCGCGGGTCTTGGAGGCCATCGGCGCCGAACGGGGCCTTCCCGGGCAGATCAGGACCGACAACGGCCCTGAGTTCACGGGGAACGCGCTGGAAGCCTGGGCCTATGCCCGCGGCGTGAAGCTCGACCCCATCGAGCCCGGCAAGCCCAGCCAGAACGGATACATCGAAAGCTTCAACGGAACGCTGCGCAACGAATGCCTCAACGAACACTGGTTCACGGGCATGGCGGATGCCCGGCAAATCATCGAGGAATGGCGAGTGGACTACAACGAGGAGCGGCCCCACAGCTCCCCGAGCGACCAGCCCCCCGCCGAGTTCGCCCGGAGCGAAAACCGTCCCGACCTCGCCTCCGCTCCGACGAGCTCGGGGTGGCCCATTCTCGCGGAGCCGAGGTCGGGAGAACCACTTGAGGCTGGACTGCCAGCCCAGGAAAAAGCATAGGGAAAATCAGGCCATGACTCTCACTGGAAACTGTCCAGGAAATGGGGGAACCGCAGGGTCAGTCCTATAATCTAGAAAGGGGGAAAGGGGTCAGTCCTATAATCTATAATTTCCGTCCGCCGATCCCCGCCCCCCAAAAAACTCGCCCGGTCTTTCCACCCCTGCCCCCCGCTCAATTTGGCATTTTCTCGCAGTGTTTGCGCAGAAACTCCTGATCGGGCCGAAATCGTTTCGGCATGGAGAGGGGTTGCCCCTCGAATGCCCTAAACTGCACCTGAAAAGCCTGATTGCCGTAGTATTCATTCAATACAGGACTGAAAACCATCCGGTAGTCTTCGTCGAACGAGATTAAGTGCCGGTCAAACGCTGCATCGTAGGTTGCGGACAGACATAGCCCGTTGGCGGGATTGAGCCGGTTGGCTTCGTCATCCGCCCATCCTATGATATGACTCGCCCTCAAAACCTCGGGCACGTTCAGCCCGGACACGCAGCATTGCGTCCGGTACTCATCCAAGATCAGTTCCCGGAAGAAATCCTGATTCACGCGCGCCTTGGCTGAGCAAATCCGATCCTTCCCCTCCCGGCTCGCATAATCCACCCCGCGGTCAACCAGCAGCCGTTCGGCCTTGCCGATCTCCTGTTCGTTAAGACGTCGCACCAACTCTCCCGGGTCACCGCCCTGTTGCGCCAACGCCCATAACTTCTGCTTGTAGGGCGCCAGAATCAGGAACTCCTGATAGCTTCTCAGCGCCGCCGAATAAAACCCGCCACGCCAATAGCTCGCGGGGGCTTCCCCGCCAAACATCCCGGCATCCTCCCGCCGCTGCTGTTCCAGCACATGCTCGTAGAGATCCCCGATCCGTTCGGGCGATTCCACGGCAAAGACATCCGCGCAGTCCCGAAATACCTGTGTCTTGGCTAAGATCGGCCCCAGCAATTCCAATGCTCTTATATATGAACTGGCCTTGTTGCTTCCTTCAATGCCCGCATCTCGCAAGTATCGCGAATAGTGGTCCCTGGCCGTCATATACCTCACAAGAAAATAATTATTTATACTTTTGGGTAAGCCACGCCAGAACCGCCCTTTGATCGTCAATTGTCGCTCGGCGAATACTTGCCAACAACGCAATGCGGGATGGTTTTTGCGGCGCGATATTTGAAAGCCCTTCGTTGCAATTCGTACATACAGCACGAAGATTTGATCTATCGTCCGAGCCACCTTTAGATTTATCTGTTATATGGCCCATCGTGAGCCGCACTGTACGCCCGTTATGATAAGGGTCGGGATCTCCGGCGGCCATTCCACACATTTGACAGGTATATCCGTTTCGCTCCAAAACAAAAGCTCGTGTTTCCTTTGATATATCACGCGCAAATGCAGGTCGCTGTTTTTTGCTCTCAAGAATATATTGACCTGGTTTTAAATTCGCACGATCCTTGTGCGACAAAACTGGCCACCCCTGTTCATCCCTCAATTCGCGCAATCGACGCCCCCACTCTGCCCTCCAGCCAGACGCCTCTTGTATTTCTTTCGAGTCAACCACCTCGCCCACATGCAAAAGGAGATAGTCGAGAATTAACTGTTTGGAGCCTTTGTTTTTCGGCATTTGTATCCTCGCTTGGCCTTAGCTTCCATAAGCACGAGTTGGCCAGTCTTTACTTCTGGGAGTGCTATTTGTTTCCGATTGAGCGCGCTTAAAATCGAGGTTGCAACGGCTCGCGCAACTAATGGAGGAAAGGCATTTCCAATTTGCCGGTATGATGCTGTTTTCCCTCCCATGAATTGCCATTCGTCAGGAAAACTTTGAATTCGGGCAGCCATTCGAATAGTCAACCGGGGAAGACCGTCCATTGGAAAATCAATGCTTGGCGCGGAATTAGCAATTCCAAGGCCATCCACGCCTAACTTGCGCCACTGCTGCTTCGCACGTGTAGGTCCTAAATCTGGACCTCCGTGCTTTTTTGATCCGCCAACTAAGGTGGGGGCAATATCCGACGCCTTGGCAGCCCACGCCTCCGCACCTGGCCATCCATTTTCCCCCATCAAATCAATAAGAGCCTCTCCGACGGAACATCGATGGGGATGGGTCCGCGGCCAAGAATAATATGGAAAATCAGCTTCACGAAGAGCGACAATGATAAAACGTGGGCGTAATTGAGGAACGCCATAATCGGACGCCTCTAAAACACGGCTCGTTACGGCGTACCCCATAGAGGACAACTGGGCAAAAAGCACACGTCGGTAGTCTTCGAATTTTGCAGAATCCAACCCCTTTACATTTTCGAGCATAACTGCGCGGGGGCGGGCTACCCGAATAATATCAAGAGTCGCCGGAAACATATCGCGCTCATCGTTCCCGCCAAGTTGCTTGCCGGCAATGCTGAATGGAGGGCAAGGCACGCCCGCAGCCAAAAGATCAACCCCCTTGAAGCTTTCCGCCCGCAAGTGCCGAATGTCCATCTGAAGCACATTCCAATGCGGTCGGTTTTTGCGCAGCGTTGTACAGAACAATGGTTCATATTCGACAACACCGAGATGATGAAATCCCGCCATTTCCAAACCCAGCGCCTGGCCACCTCCACCCGCGCACAATTCTAAAGCAGTAAGGTTCATCGGTTTTACGCCTTTGCAATGGCCCGGCAGACTTCCGCCACGGTGCAACCAAGCCCATTTGCCAGCCGTGAAAGGCTCACGATGCTTGGATTTCGGACTGCCCGTTCGATGCCACTGATGTAGGAGGGATCGAGGCCAGAGAGTTCAGCCAGCGCCTCTTGCGTGAGCTTCTTCTGCTCGCGCAGCTCGCGAACATTCTTCCCCAGGGCCACCAGAACCGGGTTCTTTTTCATGGCCCATAGAATGCCCCCGGGATGGACGATAAGTCCACGGACGATGAGTCATGATCAGACTGTCAGACTGAAGGCTGTCAGGCGGTTAGCCCAACCGTGAACCGCTGAACCCTGAACCGCTGAACCCTGCCCCCCCATCCCGTGAATCCTGTCCATCCCGTCAAAAGCCCCCCTCCCGGATTCCGCCCCCCCCATCCCGCGCTCGCGTTCCCCCCGCGCCCCTTGCGCCTCTTGCGTCAATGAAATCTGCTCCCCTTCGAGGTCCCGGTTCCCCCCCAGGCGAATTTCCCCCGCAGGTGGACAAGCGCGGCGTTTCTAAAGCGGACGATTCACGAACGGCTCAATCCTCGCCCCATCGGATCATCTCCCGCACTTCCCGCCATCGGTCCCCAATATTCCCCCTCCCACAACCCCGCTCTCTTTTGCCCCCCAAGGCAGAACTATCCTTTGACAATTTTAGACTCACGCTGACAACTTCCCCGGCCACATTCAGTGATTCCGCTATATCCTGATTGTGCAAATAGCCGCCGTGGCCATGGCGAAGTCATTTTGCCTCCCAGTCGTGACAGCCAGGTGTCGAACGGCCTTTCAATCCAATTCTCATCTAACCTCGACTGCAAATGAACTGGTAATTAACGATTGGCGAATACGGTCCTAACCGCCATCTGAGAGATTTGCCAATCTGTATTCAAAGCGTTTTCTTGTGCGTATGTCCTCGATCATCAAGAGAGGTGGGCGTCATGAAAAATAGCAACCAGAAGTGCGACAATGGATTGAGAATCGAGATCTCCATTGGCGATAAGTTGGCCCGGTTCCTTGGCGCCATGCTTGGGCTCACCGTTTATCTCGTGTTGATGGACAAATTCGGGGGGTTGTCTGAATCTTTGCAGAGCCTTTGCATTCTGATCGGTAATCTCGGAAAGATCATCCCATGAACTGCGACGATCCCAAGACGAGAGACTGTAGACGATAGACCACAGACTAGAGACTAGGGGTTTCTGGAGGGAGACGACCGATCACAGACTAGAGACTGCAGACGATAGACCATAGACTGTAGACGATAGACAACAGACTACAGACTTGGGGCTTCTGGATCCGCCGGCTCAAGTCTATGGTCTATTGGTCTCCCGTCTACGGTCTCCCGCCTGCCCCGAGGCCCTAGCGGAACAGGAAGTAGACCACCAATCCGCCCGCCGACAGAAGGGTGAGGAACAACTGGGTCTGGTAGTTGTAGTCCGAACGGCGGCGGGCCCGCTTGAAGCTCAGGATCAGTCCGATGGCGCCGACCGCCACGCCCGCGACCATGATCGGCAGGATCGCATGCCCCCCGCCGCTGCGGACGGCTTCCGTGGAAACCGCATCGATGTTCTGGGTCACCTTGCTCCGCTGGAGGCTGTCGCCCAACGAGACGATGACGAGGAAATAGATGATCAGCAGCGGATAGACCAGCACGGTGAGATAGCGGAAGACCCGGGCCCAGGCGTCCGGCTTCCTGCGGCGGCGATCCGGCATGCCCGGCTTGTAGGCCGCCGGTTGCGATTGTCCAACGGCTGGTTCCATGGAAAACTCCTTGTGTTGCGATGATTCCGAACTGTGGCGCAGTATAGAAACGCCCCGGCGCAGAACGCAACAGGTTTCAGCCGGGCCCGGCCTCCGCTCTCCGTCTTCCGTTCCCCCCGTTCCGCGGGCTCCGGAGAGAAAGGCCCCCGACCCCTCCCCGGTTGACCGCCCTCCCCGGCCAGCGTATTCTGGCGCGATGGACTTCACCAAGGAAATCGCCCGGTTCATCACCGGCGCCATCGGCGGCATCTACATCGTCAACCCGGAAACCCGCGAGATCGTGTTTGCCGACGCCTTCGTGGAACGCCATTACGGGCCCGCGCTGGTGGGCAAAAAGGCGCCCGACGTCCTGCCATGGGAAGCCCGGAGCCTCCACGCGCCGCTCTCCCGCGCCGAAGCCACGGAATGGGAATGCGTCGACCGGGACCGCCAGATCTACTGGCGCCTGAACCACGGGCTGTTCGACAAGGACGGCGTCACCTACAAGATCGGACAGCTGACCAACACGACCGAATTCATGCTCTTGAGCCAGGAGGTCACGGAATATTCCGTCCTGTCCGAACGGGTGTCGGCCTTCCAATCCGCCATGCTGGCGCAGATTTCCGCCTCCAGCTCCGCCCTGCTGCCGGTCATCGCGGATTTCTTCAAGACGCCGCGGCTCTATTTCCTGCTGAGCCGGAACGGCGCGCTCGAGGCCACGGCCTGCGACGCCCGCGCCGGCGTCTGCGCGCACGAGCGGCTGGCCCCCGGCGCCGCGTTCGCGGACGCCTTCGCCGCCCCCGGCCGGGCCGAGCTGGCGCCCGCCGAGCTCGCGGAAGGCTTGCGCGCCTTCGCCTTCGCCCGCGGGGGCGATCCGCGCAACCGCTTCGTCCGCCTCTGCGCCGGAACCTTCTCCGACCAGCGCTACGCGCTCTATCTGGAGCTGGACGACCGCACCGACCGGAAAGCCCTGGACATCGGCATCGTCGCGACCGTCATCGCCCTGTGCGTGGAAAACAGCATCCTGCGCGAAGAGATCGTCTACGAAAGCGAACACGACAAGCTCACCGGCCTCTACAACAAGGGCAAGTATCTGCGCCGGCTCGCGGAGGAATACCCCCGCCTGGATTCCGTCGGCATCTTCAACTTCGACGTCAACTATCTCAAGCAGACCAACGACCGCTTCGGCCACGAGGCCGGCGACCAGCTCCTCCTGAAGGCCGCGGAGAGCATCCGCAACGTCACCTCGGAAACCGTCCATGGCTACCGCCTCGGCGGCGACGAATACCTCATGATCGCGTGCAACGGCACGGCCGGGGACGTCGCCGCCTTGAAGGCGCGCTGGGAGCGCTCCTTGGCGGACGTCAACCAGGCCGACCCGGCCATCCCCTGCATCATCGCCGTGGGCACCGCGTTCGCGGAAAAGCCCTACGATTTCGCCGAGCTGATGAAGATCGCCGACGCCCGCATGTACGAGGACAAGCGCCTCAAGAAGAAACCCGGCGAAGAAATCCGCTGAACCGCCGCGGCCGCCCGGCCACCGCCGCGCGCGCGTCAGGCCGGTGGAACGGCAAGGGCATCGCCGATGAGCTCGGCGCGCCAGCCGCGCAGCAGGGGGTGGGCTTCGGGCCGGGCCGCCGCGCCTTCCTGGAGCACCATCGCCAACTCGTTCCGGCTGCACACCAGCTGCGGATCGATCTTGCGGGCGGTGGCCCGGGCCAGGATCTCGCCGAGCGCGGCATCGACCGCGCGCCGGCGGGCGGCGTCGCGGCTGGGCTGGAAAACCGGGGGCGGCAGTTCCGCGTCGGGAAGAGAAAGTCCGCGCCGGACGGCCGCCAGCAAGGCTTCGCCATGGCGCCGGACCGTCTGGGGATCGAGATGCAGATCGTCCGGAGCGCGCGGCGGCGCGGTGGCGAGCGACACGAGTTCCCCGTCTTCCATGAGCCAGCGCCGCGGGAGATCCGCGCGGCGCGCCTCCTGCTCGCGCCAGGCGGCCAGCTCGCGCAGCACGGCGAGCGAACGCGGAGGCAGGGACGCCGCCGCGCGGATGCGGAGATAGGCGCCATCGAAGTCCTTCTCTTCGTAGAGGGCCGACGCGTCGAGCGTGGCGAGCTCCTCGTCCAGCCACACTTCGACCCCCGCTTCGCGCGCCCGGCCGCGCAGCAAGGCGGCCACCTGCGGCAGGTAGCGCACGTCGTCGGCCGCGTACTCGAGCTCCTCCGGCGCGAGCGGACGCGCGGTCCAGTCCGCGCGGGTGTGCGCCTTGGCGAGATGGACGTCGAGCAGTCCGGCCAACAGGTTGCCGAGCGAGAGGGTGGAGCCGAGCCCGGCGAAACCCGCGGCCAGCCGCGTGTCGAACACGTTGCGCGCCGAGGCGCCCGTGGCCCGGCGCAGGATCATCAGGTCTTGGGGGGCGTCGTGCAGGATCTTGACGATGCGGGCATCCGCCAGGAGCTCCCCGATCGACGCCAGATCCGGCAGCGCGACGGGATCGACCAAGAAGCACGTCCCGCCGGACAAGCCGATCTGGACCAAGCCGAGCCGCGCGTAGTAGGTGCGGTCCCACACGAACTCGGTGTCGAGCGCCAGGCAGGTCTCGTCCCGAAGCCGCGCCACCATGTGGCGCAGCGCCTCGGGGGTCTCGATCATCCGGAAGGGTTCAGTCATAAGCGCCGGACCTTAGCACAGTCTTCCGGAGGCCACAATGCGCGGAAAATGGCGCGGAGCGCCGGCCATCCCCTCCGCCAAGAACCGGTTGCGACAATCGCGCCGCATGGGCGGCATTCGGGTTGAAATTTCCGGATCCTGCCGTAGGGTGAAAGTGGAGCTCGGCGGAACTGATTGGATGACCAGCTGTCCGGAAAGTGAACGAGCAAGTCGCGATGATGAACTGGTCTCCGCTGAGCTCCCAATTTTTTGCTCCCCCCCCTCTTTCCCACGGCTGTTCGACATGGCCGTTCCCGCCATTGCGCATCGCGGCCCCGGGCGCGCGCCCATGGTTCCGATCCGGACCTCTCGCCGCCGGCGACCGCCACGAACGCCCCGCCGCAAGTCCCCGCAGCGGAGACGGGCGCGGCGCCGGATTCAATGGGCGACGGGCAGTTCGGCCCAGCGCGTGGTGTAGCGGTTGGAGCGGCGTTCCTGGCGCATGTGCCACGCTTTCGGGCCGAGGCCGGCGGCGGCGAACACGAGGGTTCCGCGGCCGTAGGTGGCGTTGACCTTGTCGAGGGCCTGCATCAGGGCCTTGTGCCGCGGCTGTTCCACATCCAGATCCCAGAACGTGAGTTGGCGGGCGCCTTCGGGCACGAGGTCGAGCAGGAGCACGCCGATGCGCTGGTAGGCGTGGCCGGGGCGGTAGATCGCGCGCAGGATGCGCAGGGCCGCGGCGTGCAGCTCGGGCGTGTAGGCGGTCGGCGCGGCGAGGGCCTGGCAGCCGCTGTGGGCGAAGTATTCCTCCGGCCGGAAGCGGCTGGTTTCGAGGAAGGCCTGCACGGCGCCGGCCCGCAGCCCTTTCTGGCGCAGCTTTTCGGCGGCGCGCTGCACGTGCGTGGAGAGGGCTTCCTCCAGGCTCCCCAGGTCCGCGACGCGCTCGCCGAAGGACCGCGAGCACAGGAGGCTGCGGGCCGGGGGCGGATTTTCCTCGAAGGGGATGCAGGGCTCCCCGCCCAGCTCCATCACGGTATGCAGACCGCCGATGGTGAGATGCCGGCGCACCCAGTCGCGGGGCTGGCGGGCGAGCTGCAGGGCCGTGGCGATGCCGCGGCCGCGCAGGAAGGCGGCGTAGCGGCGGCCGATGCCCCACACGTCGTCGACCGCGACCTGCGCCAGCCGGGCGGCGATGTCGGCCGGATCGTCCAGCAGCCAGACGCCGCCGCTGGCGGGCGTCTTCTTGGCGAGGCGGTTGGCGATCTTGGCGAGGGTCTTGGTGCGGGCCACGCCGACGCACGCCGGAATGCCCGTCCAGCGCAGCACCGTGCGCCGGATGTCTTCGGCGAGAGTCCGCAGCTCGTCCGGCGGGCGCGCGGGGAACAACAAGAAGGCTTCGTCGATGGAGTAGCGCTCCACGTCGGGCGAGAAGCGCGCCAGCACCTGCATGACGCGCGCGGACATGTCGCCGTAGAGCGCGTAGTTGGAGGACAGGATCCGCACGCCGTGGCGGGCGAAGAAGTCCTTGCGCTTGAAGACGGGGTCGCCGATCTCGATCTCCAGCGCCTTGGCTTCGTTGGAGCGCGCGATGACGCAGCCGTCGTTGTTGGACAGCACGACGACGGGACGGCGTGCGAGGGTGGCGTCGAACACGCGCTCGCAGGAAACATAGAAATTGTTGCAGTCCACCATGAGGGTGAACGCGGGGACGGCGGCGGAGTCCATCACACCCTCTTGATCACGCCGGTCACCACGCCCCAGATCTGCAGCTCCTGCCCCGGTTCGATGCGCAGCGGCTTGTACTTGGGGTTCTCCGGCACCAGCAGGCGCGCGTTCTTGCGGATGTGCAGGCGCTTGACCGTCAACTCCCCGTCAAGCACCACCACCACGATCTTGCCGTGGACCGCCTCCTCGGAGCGGTCCACGACGAGGAGGTCGCCATCGGCGATGCCCGCGCCGGCCATGGAGTCGCCGCCGACCCGGACCATGAAGGTGGCGGCGGGATTGCGCACGAGGTACGCATTCAGGTCGAGGGCGCTTTCCACGTAGTCGTCCGCCGGCGACGGGAACCCCGCCGAGATCCGCGCCAGGAAAAGCGGCGCGACGGAAGGACTGCCGGTCCGAAGGGCGGACGCCACCACCTGCGCGCGGCCGGCGGGAATCAATGGGGTTGGAAGCGGGTTTCTCATAAATGAACGATTGTTCACCATCAATCTACGCGCCGCCCCGCCCCGGCGCAATCGGAAAGAAACGCCGGAGGAGGAGGATGCTTCCCGTTCCCGCCGAGGCAGATGCGATAGCCTTCGGCGCCGAATCCTCTTCCGGACGCTTCATTGACCCGCCTGCCCCGGGTCCGTATACTGAAAACCGTCGACGCCAGAAACCTCGACGGGAAAGCAACTGCATGTGTGGCCGCTACGTAATGCCGGATGACGATGCGATCGGAGAATACTGGGCCATCTCCTGCCGCCTTTGGCTGGCGACGGTCCATCCGCGCTTCAACGTGGCCCCCACCGCGCAGGTTCCCATTTTGGTCCGCAATACCGCCGCCGCGCTGGAGCCCAAGCTCGCCCGCTGGGGCCTCATCCCGCCGTGGTGGAACAAGGACAAGCCGCCCGCGCTGACTTTCAACGCCCGCTCCGAAGACGCGGCGCAAAAGCCGACTTGGCGCGACAGCCTGAAAAACACGCGCTGCCTGATGCCCGCCCGGGGCTGGTACGAGTGGAATCCGAACGAGCCGGCGCTGGATGCCGCCGGTCGCGAAGGCAAGCAGCCCTATTTTCTCTTTTGTCCCGAAAGCCCGGTGATCGCCTTTGCGGGAATCTGGGCCGCCTGGAAACGGCCGGGCGCCGCGCCCGTGCTTTCATGCGCGCTGCTCTCGAAAATGGCCGCGCCAAGCATCTCCGCCATCCATCCCCGCATGCCGGCCGTGTTGAAACCGGAGCACTTTTCGCGGTGGCTGGATCCCGCCACCCCGCCGGAGGAGGTCCAGGCGATCCTCGCCGATGCCCGGCAGGATCTGGCGGCCCATCCCGTCGGCACCCGCGTCGGCGATGCGCGCAACGATGGCCCCGAGCTGATGGAAAAAGTCCAACCGCCCCGGGTGGGCCTGTTCCCGCTGGATGGAATGTGAAGGAGACCGGCGCATGAGCCTGATCATCCGGAATGCCCGCGTGCTGCAGACCACCCCCGCCGGCGAGATGCGCATCCTCGATCAACAAGAGGTCGTCATCCGCGGCAACGCCATCGAGTCCGTGCGGCCGGCCACCGCCGCGCCGCCCCCGGACGCGGGCGAGATCATCGAGGCGAACGGGCAACTGCTGATGCCGGGATTGATCAACTGCCACTCGCACGTGCCCATGGTGATCTTCCGCGGCCTGGCCGAGGACGTGTCGCTCGAAAAATGGTTCAACGAGTACATGTGGCCCCTCGAAAGCAACCTGCAGGAGGAGGACGTCTACTGGGGCATGCTGCTGGGGCTCGTCGAGATGATCGAGGCCGGCGTGACCTGCGTGGCCGACCACTATTTCTTCATGGACCGCGCGGCGGAGGCCGTGCGGCAGGCCGGGACGCGCGCGGCGCTGGGCTGGGCGGTCTTCGGCAGCCAGGGCGTCGCCATGCTCGACCGCACGGCGGAATTCTGCCGCAAATGGCAGGGCGCGGCCGACGGCCGCCTCACCACCTGGATGGCGCCGCACGCGCCGTATACCTGCGACGACGATTTCCTGCGCGGCGCGCGCGACCGGGCCGCCGACCTCGGCGTGGGCATCCATATCCATGTCGCCGAAACCCGCGGCCAGACGGAAGCCCATGTGCAGAAGCGCGGCATCACCCCCATCCGCTTGCTGGACGATCTGGGCATCCTGAAGTTGCCGACGATCCTGGCCCACGCCGTGGGCGCGACGGACGACGACATCCGGTTGCTGGCCGACCGTCCCGCCGGCGTGGCGCATTGCCCGAAGACCTATCTCAAGCTGGCCATGGGCATCGCCCCCGTCCACGCCATGCGCCGCGCCGGCGTCGCCGTGGGCCTCGGCACCGACGGCGCGGTCAGCAACAACACCTTGGACGTCTGGGAAAGCATGCGGCTGATGGCCCTGACGCAGAAGGAGGCCACCGGCGCGCCCGAAAACCTGGCGCTGGGCGAAACCCTGGCCATCGCCACGCGCGGCAGCGCGCGGGTCGTCGGATTGGGCGACCGGATCGGCGCGGTGGAGCCGGGCCGGCTGGCCGACCTGATCCTGGTGGATCTGGACGGAGCCCATCACCAACCGTTGCACAGCGTGCCCGCGAGCCTCGTCTATGCCGCGCGCGCCTCCGACGTGCGCACCGTGATCGTCAATGGCCGCGTGATCATGCGGGACCGCCACCTGCTGACGCTCGACAAGGCGGAGATCTTCCGGCAGGTCAACCGGTCGCTGGAGCGCCTCTCGCGCCGGACGCCGGCCAGCCGGATCCAAGTGTACCGACCCTGATTCGAACGGCCGGGCTGAAGGCGGATGGACTTCTCGCCGCGGGTTGGCCATACTGATCAATGGAAAGTCCGCATCTATGCACCGCGTGAACAAAAGCATCTATGCCGAGGGGGTTCGCTTTGCGTGCCAAGGGTGCGGGCGATGCTGCCAGACCCGCGGCAAATACGGTTATGTGTATGTTTCGTTGCCGGAGCGAAGGCGCCTGGCCCGGCATCTGCGGCTTTCCACCCGATCGTTCACCCTGCGCTTCTGTGAAAACAAAGATGGATTCTTCCACTTGCGGTCCCTGGGCAAGGATTGCGTTTTTCTGGAAGGGAAGCGGTGCCGCGTGCACCGGGCGCGCCCGGAGCAGTGCGAGACGTGGCCGTTCTGGCCGGAAATCATGGCGGAACCGGTTTGGTCCCGGGAAATCCAGGCGGGCTGCCCCGGGATCGGCAACGGCGCCCTCTTCGATGCCCGGCAGATCGAGCGGCGGCTTCGAAAAGAAATCCGGCGGGAGAACAAGCGCTAGCGCCAGCGCCCCCGCCCTCCCGCCGATTTGCGCCCCTACATCAGCCAGCGCTTCTTGAGCAAGCGATGGGACGAGAGAGCGGCCAACCCGCCGATGGCCAAGAGGATGATTCCCGCCGGGGCGTGGGCTCCCAGACCGCTCCCGTCCAACAGCATGGCCCGGATCGGTTCATGCAACTGATACGACGGGATCCATGGCGCGACGGCTCTCAATTCCCGCGACATGTCGGACAGCGCGGCGGGCAGCAGCAACGGCAGATAGCAGAGGACGCCCAGCGTTCGCGCGCTGGCCTGGTTGCGGCACAACAGTCCCAGGCAAATCCCCAGGGCCCCGAAGCAGAACCCGCCGGCGCACAGCAGCGCGAGGAAACCCGCTCCCGGCCTCCAGGAGCATTCTCCACCCAGCCCCTGAAGCGTCGCCACCGCCGCGAGCATCAGGACGATTCCGTACGCCAGCTTGGAAGCCAGCCATTCGCTTTCCCGCACGGGCGTTTGCATCCATCCCAGCAGCAGCTGTTTTTCTTTTTCCTCGGCGACCTGGGCCGGCAGCACGATGAACCCGACGAGCAGCACCATCATCAGGATCCACGTGGGCAGGGTTTGCCGCTGGATCGAGCTGGTCTGCAGCGGATGCACCGCCGTGATCCAACTCGAGCCCCGGCCTTCCGCGATGGCTTGCAAGGCGGAGAATCGCTGCAGGATCTCCAAGGTTTCGACGGAGGCCTCGCGGGCCACCGTCAATTCAAGGCGCCATTCGTCGCCGCCGGCCGGCGCCAGGAACCCGTCCACCGTCCGGTCCTTGAGCCATCGCGTCGCTTCCGCTTCATCCGCGGCCCAACGGACTTCCACTTGTTCGGGCGCATGCCGGACGTTGGCGAACACGAGATACGGGTACATCTCGGTTTGAAGCCAGGCGATCTTCACCGGTTCCTTGCGGGCACCCGTCGGATCGACCAGCGTCAGCGTGGCGTACACGAAGAGGGGAATGCCCACGACGAGGTAGACGGTCTTGTTCTTGAAGGCGACGGCCAAATCATGCGCGAGCAGGATGAGGAGGGTGCGGATCATGCGTACAGCGCCTGATAGGAAGAGGACTGGAAGTAGGCGTCGGGCGCCCCGTCGAAAACGACCGCCCCTTCGTGCAGGACCAGGATGCGCGTGGCGAGGGACTTGATCTCTTCCGGACGGTGCGACGTGAACAAAACCGTCTTGCCCAGTTCGTGGATGCGGTGGATCAGGCGGTAGATGTCCTTGGTCGTCTCGAAATCCAGCGCGGACGTGGGTTCATCCAGCAGCAAGACGGGCGGATCCGCCAACAGCGATCGCCCGATGCTGACCCGCTGTTTCAAGCCCTTGGACAAGGTCCGCACGGCGCTGCGCCGGAAGGGCACGAGCTTGAATTCCCGCAACGCGTCTTCCACGCGCGACGCCGGCGCGCCGAACAGGCGGGCGAAGAGCCCGAGATTGTAGTCGACGGAAAAGGCGTCGTGAAGGTTGGGCGTTTCCGGAACGAACCCGATTTTCCGGACCAGAGCCAACCGGTTCCGGAGATCGATGCCGTCCACCGTGACCTGCCCGCCGTCCGGGACCAGCCAGCTCGCCAACAGCTTGAGCAACGTCGACTTGCCGGCGCCGTTGTGCCCGACGATGGCGATCAGCTCGCCCCGGGCCGCGCGGAAACTCGTCGGCAAAAGCCCTCGGTTTCCCGGATAGACCTTCGAGAGACGATCGACCTCCAGATGCATGTCCAGGGTTGCCCTCAGGGGGGGAGGCATCGCCCCTTTACATGATCCTCAAAATGACGATGACCAAGACGATGACAACCAATAAAGCAATGAGAAAGCCCATGTTCATTCCTCCTGTGCAATTTCCATTTCCTTGTCCTGCCATCCGCAACCTACGGAATGGAGGGGTCCCACACCATAGGGTGTAACCCTGCCGGTGGAGAATTGATCCGGGCCGGGTCCGAGGACAGGGGGTTCACGACCGCGCGATTTCCCGGATGGATATCCGATAAAGCGTCTTCCGCCCCTTGACTCCCCCCTCACCCGCGGCTTATCATTTCCCGTGTTCTGGATGGCGCCGGTCTCGGCAGGAAAGGGAATGAAAATGAAGCATTTGACATGGCCTCTGGGTCTGATCCTGTTCCTCGCGTTCGCGGCGGGAACAAAGGTCTCGTCCGCGCAAACCGTCGGAGTGCAGGCGCCGTCGACCGTTTCCTATCTGAACCCGGGCCGCTATCTGGTTTTCCAAGGAAACTTTGTGAACGCCAAAGGCGACGCGGAATCCGGCTTGGTCAAGTTCGATTCGCAGACCGGACTGACGTGGTTGCTCCAGCCCGCGCCGTCCACCAATGCAACCGACCGGGGATTCAACTGGGTGCCCGTCAAGAACTGATCGCCCTTGCGCGCCGCCCGGTCGCGCTTGCGGCTCCGCAACACCCTTGATCATCGCTGAGAGGATGGCGTTGTTCGGCCGGCGAGGAATTCCCCCCGCCCGGGCCCGCTGGAGATCTGGGGATGCCTACTCCGTCGCGGCCTTGGCTTCCAGCCAGTTGACGCTCCGATGGCCGGGTTCACCCCCGTGGAGCAACAACGCCTGATTGCCGCCGTTGCCCGCATTCGCGTCCGCGCCCTTCCCCGCAAGGTATTGGGCCACGTCCAGACGGCCGAAGTTCGTCGCCCACTTCAGCGCCGTCTCCCCGTTGTTGTCCTTGGCGTTCACGTCCACGCCTTTCCCCACGAGATATTTGGCGACGGCCAAATCGCCAGACGCCCACATCAGCGGCGTCCCGCCCCGTTCGCTCTTGGCGTTCACGTCCGCGCCCTTGCGCACGAGGTACCGGACGACGTCCAGCCGGCCCAGAAAAGCCGCTTTCATCAGCGGGGTTTCACCATTGATGTCCTTGGAGTTCACGTCCGCGCCCTTGTCCACCAGATAGTGGACAACGCCTAGATCGTCCGTCGCCCACATCAGCGGCGTCCGGCCGTAGGTATCGCGGGCATCCACGTCCACGCCCTTTTGGAGAAACTGCCCGGCCTTGGCCAGATCGCCCTCTCCAACGGCCTTGTGGAGGCCCAGGCATCCGGTGACGAACGGCAACAGCATGCATGAAAGCGCAACCAACATTTTTCCGCCATTTTCCATCGATGGGTTCCTTATTTTCTGAAATTTTGCCGGGTTGCCCCCCCTTGTCCAGAGGCCATCGCCTCCCGCCGGCATCCCGGCGAACACATTCGGACGTTCAACCTTCGGGGCAGAATGCCCCGGTTCCGCCTGCCCCATGGTTAAAAACCGGTTTTATAACGGTTAAAAACAGGCAAGGCCTGGCCTCCGCTGGACCCCGGTGGAAGCGCCCCTCTCCGGCGATTTTCCGGAGTTCCTGCGCCGCCCCCCCCCGCCCTCGTCAGCGGGTTCCACCCGGTTCGGCTCCGGCATCTACCGTCGCGCCCTTGTCCAAGAGATAGCGGACGACGCGCAACCGGCCCGAGACCGCCGCTTTCATCAGCGGGGTCTCGCCCGCGCTGTCCCGGGCATTGACCTCCGCGCCCTGCTCCGCGAGATATTGGACGACGCCCAGATCGCTGACCCCCCACATCAACGGGGTTTCGCCCCTTCCGCTCCGCGCGTTCACATCCGCACCTTTTTTCACCAGATATTTCACCACGTCCAACTGGCCCAGAAAGGCCGCCTTCATCAGGGCGGTTTCGCCATTGATGTCCTTGGCGTTCACATCCGCGCCTTTGTCCACCAAGTATTGGACGGCGCTCAAGTCGGTCGTCGCCCACATCAACGGGGTCCGGCCGTAGGAATCGCGGGCATCCACCTCCACGCCCTTTTGGAGAAACTGCCCGGCCTTGGCCAGATCGCCTCGGCCCACGGCCTTGTGGAGGCCCAGGCATCCGGTGAGGAGCGGCAACAGCATCCATGAAAGCGCGAACAAAACCGTGCGGCCATTTCTCATTGCTTGGCTCCTCGTTGTCTGGAATCGTCCTTGTTCACCGCTCCGGTCCCGGCGGACATCCCCATTCTGCGGGGCTGCGGCAACCCTTTTCGGCGACTCAACCATGGGTGAAAGCATGCCACCAGACGCCCATTTTGCGATTAAAATCGGCCGGAAACCGGTTGCCAAATGAAAAACAAGGGGGGCCTGAACGCGGGAAACCGGCGACCGCGCTTCCATGGACCAGATGATCGCCGCGCTTGCCTTCCGGCGCCCGGCGGGGCGAAGATGCCGCCCATGGCCACCATGCATGAAATCTACCGCCGCCACCGCGTCGAATACGACCGGCTGATCGCGGCGGAAGACCATCTCCGCAATCTTCCGGCGCTCCTGCATCGGATCGCCGACTGGCGCGGACGCCGCGTCGTCGAGGCGGGAACAGGCACCGGCCGGGTGACGGAACTGTACGCCGAAGCGGCATCCCATGTCGTCTGCTTCGAGCGGGAAGCCCATATGCTGGATGCCGCCCGCGTGAAGCTTTCCGCCCATTCGCACAAGATCGAGTATCGGCTCGGCGACAACCTCGATCTGCCCGCGCTGCCCGAGATGGCGGATATTTTCATCGAGGGCTGGAGCTGGGGCCATTCCATCGTGGAGGGATCCGGATCCGTCGAAGCCATCGCCCGGCGCCTGTTCGCGAACGCGCGCCAAAACTTGGGCGGCGGCGGCACCGCGATCCTGATCGAGACGCTGGGCACGAACCAAGACCATCCCAAGGCGCCGCATCCCCGGCTGGAGGAGTTCTATGATCGGCTGCAGGCGACGCATCGGCTGCGGCAGGAGATCGTCCGGACCGACTACCTCTTTCCCTCGGCGCAGGACGCGGCGGAAACCCTCGGATTCTTCTTCGGCGAACCGATGCGGCAAGCGGTCTTGGAAAAAGGATCTCCCGCGATTCCCGAATGGACCGGGGTTTGGCACGGTCCCCTTTCGTGAATGGCTCCTCGCCCGCCCAGCGGGACGCGTCCAAGAAGAGGGGGCGGCATTCCGGGCCGCCCCCGCAGGGAATCCGTTGATCCCGCCGCCCGGCGGCGGGATCCTTGGCGTTTCTACTCCCAAGACGTCCAGGACAGCGCCATATCCTGATTGCCGGAAAATCCATTGATCTTGAACTTGCCGAAGCGTCCGGCGTCCGTCTTGAACGCCACCACCGTGCCGGCCGGGAGGGCCGTGTGCGCGATGGCTGCGCTGCTCAGCGCCAGCGTCTGGACCTGCGCCTTCGAGACGGCCCCATAGTCCACCACGCCCATGGCGGCGAATTTGGCGCCATTGCGCGAAACCAACTGGCTATCGGTCGCATTCACCCGCCGCCAGAACATATCCGCCTTGTCTCCGGCCGGCACGGGGGTGGCGCCCCCGGAACCGTTGTCGAAATCGAATTCGAAGGTGCCCTTGACCGTGGCATTGCCGGCCGAGTGGACCACGTCGGCGACCACCACCGGATCGTCCTCAACCCCCGCCGGGGCATCCCCGGGAGCCACGACATCGTCGTCGTCGTCGCCATCGTCGCAGCCCGCGCCCAGAAGCGCAACGGCCATGCACATCGCCATCGCCACCCTCACCGCCGTCTGACCGAACCGTTTCATCTGCTCCTCCTTGCCATCCGGATCCGGAAAACATCCATCGGCCGGCAGGAGCACGCGCCCGCAAAACCGTCCGACGATGCGCTTCCATATCTGGAAGTCTGCGCCGCCCCCGCAGGGAGATCAAGTTGGATTTCGTGCCATTTACACCCGCCATTTCCACTCGGGGACGAGACGGGCATGCGCCCCATGCCCCCCGGTTTCTTCATCGTTTCTCCACTCCAAAATTGACAGGCCCCGCCCCGCCTGCCAATCTTGGGGGACGAAACAGCGCGGCTCATGCCCTCCGCAAGGGCCGGGACGCTGCCATCACCCCCACCCGGGATAAAGGAGACAAAACATGGAAACGACAACCACACAGGCCGGCGCAGGCGCGGGCTTGTTCCTGTTCATCCAATTGGCCATCGCGGTATTCTGCATCGTGACGATGTGGAAAATCTTTGTGAAGGCCGGCAAGCCCGGCTGGGCCTGCCTGATCCCGATCTACAATCTCTTCGTGATGCTGGACATCGCCGGCAAGCCGGCGTGGTGGTTCCTGCTGTTCCTGATTCCGTTCGTCAACATCGTGATCCTCATCCTGGTGCTGGCGGGCCTCGCGGCCAACTTCGGCAAGGGCGGCGGATTCGTGGCGGGACTGATCTTCCTGCCGATCATCTTCTATCCGATCCTGGCCTTCGGAAGCGCCCAATACAAGGCCCTCCCCCCCGCCACCGCATAGGCTCCCCAATTCCAGCCATCTGGATTTCTCGGAATTCAGATGCCTCAACGGGCCGGAGATTTTTCCGGCCCGTTTGATTTCCAACCCCCGCCGGAGACTCCGATTCTTCCGCCGCGAATGAAGATCCGCTGGACGCGGGTCATCGCGGCTGATTCTTCCCCTCAGACCGCCCGGCGAGTTGATCCCTGGATCTCACGCCTGCGTGCAGATTCCAAACCGGAAAGACATGGACGAGTGGACATCGACGCCCGCCGTTCGTTGCGCCTCTGCGCCCCCCCTCCGCCCCGAACCGACTACGGCGCCGTCTATGGCGAAACCAAAACCACGCGGAAAACGCCCGATGCCTTGGCTTCGGAAAGTTCAACCGCCAGGTCGATCTCGGTTTGGCCTTCCTTGGCCGTCACGACCTCGCCCACATTGTTGAAGGCCTGCTGGCCAACCAAGGTGTCCGCGAACTGGAGCTGGTAGCTCTTGCCAGGCACGGATTGGAAACACATGCGGATCGGGCTGGATGCGGCCCCGGGCGACTTGGCGGACGAAGACTCCTGCTGGATGGAGCGGAAGGCCAGCCGGACATCCGCGTTCTTGAGATCCGTTCCGGCGATCATCTCTTGCTGATCGCCCATGCCGTCTCCGTCGTAATCGCTTGTCAGCCGGTCGTCGGTCCCCAACGCCTTCTCCCACGAATTCGCAAGCCCATCGCCATCGTCGTCGCCAGAATCCAGCGGCTGGGCCGTCCCGAAGGTCAGCACCAGCGAGGTCCGGCCTTCCCCCGGGGCCACGCCGATCGCCGTATCCGCATAGAACGAGGCTTCCGCCACCGTGGGGGCGTTGTAGGCGCGCGCGAAGATCTTCGTGCCCGGCGGCAGGCGGTTCGGAAACACCATGCAGAACAATCCGGAATGGTCTGTCGCCGTGTTCATGCCGATCCCGCCGACGCTGTTCGTCGACACCAGCGGGTTGTCCGGATGCGCCGTTCCGTCCGCCGAGGGCGGCTGGACGGGCCCGTGCGCGATCGTCCGGATCTCCACGCGCGAACGCCGGGCGGCCTCCGCAGACCGGTTCGATCCCGCCATCGGCCGGCCATATTGGTCCAAGACCGGAACGAGATTGCCGACGTACAACGGCGAAACAATGCCGCCTCCCCATGCGCCGGCGGCGGTCATCCACAGCGCCACCGCGCATGCGCCGATCCGGCGCAGGCTGGCTTTTGTTCGCTTGTGGGTCATTGATTTCATGTGTTGCCGACCGCGGCGGAAGGCTTCCGGTCCATCTTCTGAAACCGAATCTTCCTCGCCCTCCGGAAAACCGTTATTCCTTCAGGAATTGATTTGGTTTAAGAGACAGAAATGTAATCCTCGACCCCGGCAAAAGCGAACAAAGTATTGTTAAAATATGATGCGATCCCGCAAAGATTCCACAACAAGGCCATAACCGCCTCTGCCGTCGCTGGAAGAGCAATAAGAGAAGGAAGGAGAGAAACCCGATCAGCGCGCGCCCAGGCGCTTGGCCTTGAGGACGAACACGGGATAGCGCAGCATCAGCGTGTTGGGATAGGTCGGATGCGGCGGAAGCGTGCTGACCACCGCGTAGTTGTCCAGGATGGCCTTGATGGTGGGATCGTCCTGGTCCACGACGGACGCGCCGAGGATCACATAGTCGAAACGTTGCTCGCGATAGGGCGCGCTGAGGAAGTCGGGCTTGTTCGCATAGCTCCACTGCCCGTTGATCCATCGGCACATCTCGCTGCCGTGATGGCCGCCCTCCGGATATCCGAACGAGCTCGTGATGTAGGGATAGTGGTACATGACCGTCCACCCCTTTTTGAACACCTCGGCGATCTGCCCGTACTTGTGCCGATCATACCGGTCGATCAGGCGATGATGCGATTGCGTCCATGCCGGAACCAGCAGCGTGGCCGCCTGCAGCACCACGAACAGGTTGCGGGTCTGGTCCGCCCATTTCGACTCCTTCATCCGATCGACCATCTGCCGCAGGCCCCGGAACCCGCAGATGACCAGGCCGACGAGGGCGATGACGGCATGGTTGTTGCCGCTGCCGAACTTGGGCTGGGCGATGCAGGCCACCACCACGCCGGAGGCCGCCAGGACGTATTCGGGCGAGAGCAGCTGCTTCCACGCCTCGGAGAAGGACCGGCTCGAAAAGACCGGCCACAGGCTCAGGAGGAACAGCAGGGCGACCTGCCCCAGGAACTGGACGCCCCAGACCTCGTTGAGCAGCCGGGCGCCGTCCCAGAAGGGACCGCGGTTGAACTTGACGATGATGTCGTAGAAGAGCCCGCCGGAACTGAGCTGCAGATAGGCCAGCCCTCCGCCGCACAGGACGGCGGCGGGCACGAGATAGTGCGGGAATCTCCGGGGATGGGCGAGCAGCACATAGGCGGCCCCCGCCGCGACGTAGGCCAGGCCCGTCTGCTTGGTCAAAGCGCCCAGCGAAAGGCACGCCGCCGCCAAGGCCACGCCCTTCGGGTCGTTCCGCCGGAGAAAGAAAAATCCAGCGACGGTGAACGCATAGTGCATGGCGTCGATGCCGATGTTGAACAGCCAGAATCCCGTGAACAGGTTCACGAACGAGAGGCAGAACAGCCCGAAACCCGTGAGGAACAGGTCTTCCGATGTGTTGCTCCAGAGGAAGCGCGCCGTGAAATAGAAAAGCGCCCCGGAGCACAGCAGCGAAACCAGCTGCGGCGTGAAAAACCCGGGGCCCGTCAGCTTCCAGACCCATCCGCACACCCACCAATACAGCGGCGTGTAGGTGATCGCGCTGAATTCGAACGTCATGGGGACGTAGATCGGATTCCCCTCGTAGACGCGCTTGATCTGCGCCAAATGCTCATACATGGCCCGGTCCAGCGAGAAGCCGCAGCCGATGTTGTTCAGGATCAGATAAAGGACGGGGATTTGCAGCGCGCCGAAAAACAGGAGCAACCCCTTGGAGACCGGCCCCAGCTTCCCCCAACCGATCCGGATGCCTTTGAACATGCGCTATTCCCCGCCGATGAATTCCGCGATGATGTAGCGCGGCCGGTCGATGGACTCGCGGTGGATGCGCCCCACGTAGATCCCGAGGATCCCCACGGTGAGCAGGATGATCCCCCCCAGCAGCAGGGAGATGCCCGGCTGGACCCGGGGCCAGAACAGATCCGAACTCGGGGAGGCCACCAACGCGGTCAGCACCATCACCGCGAACAGCACAAAAGACAGGGCCGACACCAAGATCCCCAGGAAGAGCGCGAAATACAGCGGGAGGGTCGAAAACGTCGTGATCCCCCGCAAAAACTCCTTGTAGGGATTCAGGCTGCGCCACAGCGAATACTTGGTTTCACCCGCGAAACGGGCGTCGCGCTCGTAGAACACCTGCTCCTGCTTGAAGCCCACCCAGGCGACCAGGCCGCGCAAGAAGGGATCGAATTCCGACAGCTGGAGGATTTCGTTCAACGCCCGCCGGGAGATGAGCTTGAAGTCGCCGGTGTTCTGCAGGATCGTGATGTCGGACAATCCATTGATGGCCCGGTAGGCCTGGCGCGTGAGCCACATCTTGAACGCGTTCTCCCCCTTGCGGGCCGTCCGCGTGGTGTGAACGACGTCGGCGCCTTCGCGCCATTTCTGAAGCATCTGGGGAATCAGCTCCGGCGGGTCCTGCAAATCGGTGTCCATGTAGATCACGGCATCGCCTTTCGATTGGGCGAAACCGGCCAGGACGCAAGGGGTGTTGCCAAACCGCCGCGACATATTGACGATCTTGATCGACTTGTTGCGCGCCCGCGCCTTCAGCAGCAGATCGAGGGACGAATCGGTGGAGGCGTCGTTGACGAAAACCAGCTCGTAGCCGACCGGTTCGGACGCGAAAACCAGTTCAAGCCGCCGGATCAGCTCCGGCAGGTTTTCGGATTCATTCCGAAAGGACAGGACAACGGAGATCAGCATCGGGGATCCCATTTGTGGAAAGGAGCCTGAACAAAGGCCTTCATTGGGGAAAAGCGTGCCAAAAGAAGCTGGGAAACGCAAGTGCGACCTTGCGGCCTTGCGCGGGGCCCAGGCTCAGCCCATCCCGCGGATTTTCTGGATGCGCGCATAGGCGGCGTTGACGCGCTGGAACTTCTCCGTGGCTGTCTTCTGAAATTCGGGCCCGAGGTGCGCGACCTTGTCGGGATGGTGCTTCATCGACATGCGGCGATACGCCTTGCGGACCTCGTCATCCGTGGCCGGGGGCGAAACCTCCAGCACCCGGTAGTCGGCGTTGGGATCGGCCTTCGGCGCGAACATCGCGGCAATGGACCGGATGTCGGCGGCGGCAATGCCGAGTTCGGCGGCGAGGCGCGACAGCAGCCGGTCCTCCGCCGGATGGAGCTCGCCGTCCGCATGCGCGATGCTGAACAGGAAATGCAGCAGCGCCATCCGCTGGGAGTAGTTCATGTTCGCGCGAATCTGGGCGCACACGGGCCCGGCCGGGATGTCCTTTTGCAGGAGGTCGCGCAGCATTTGCATGGCCTGTTGCGTGATCCGCGCCCCGAATTGCCGCCCGAAGAACTGCTTCACCACCTCCAATTCGGCCTTGGTCGCGCGCCCGTCGGCCTTCATCAGGCCGCCGTCAGCGCCAGCAAGCTGGCGATGAAGTCGTTGCGCGCCGCGCCGGAGTCCGCCTGCGGCCCGCCGCCCGCCGCGCTCCCGCGCTGCGCCGCGTTGAACAGCGAGCCCGCCGCATAACCGAACAGCCCGCCCAGCGGCCCGAAAAACGCCCAACCCAACGCACCCGTGATCCAGGGACTCACCATCTCAACGCTCCTTCTTCTGCCCGGCCAATTGCCGCAGGCGCTTGTCGATCTCGGCCAGCCGTTCATCCGCGCCGTGCTTGTGCAAGCGGACGTGCTTGCCGCTCACCATGAGAAATTCGTCGCGGCCCTTGCCCAGCAGGAGCCGGTCGCCGTCCGTCGCCACGCTCTTGAGCCCCAGCCCCGCCGCCAAGAGGCGCAGCCGCGCGATCGCCAGCAGCCTCCGCACCGGCGCCGGCATCGGCCCGAACCGGTCGCGGAACTCGTCGGCCAGCGCGTCGACCTCGCGCTCGAACGAAATGCCCGCCGCTTTGCGATACAGCCCGATGCGCTGGCTCTCGTCCTCGACGTACGCGCGCGGAATCACCGCCGCGTCCGCCTCGCGCTCCGGATCGGGCGTCAGGTCCAGGAAATCCAGATGCACCTGCACCTCGATGATCGGCCGCTCGGCCTCGCCCTTCAGCCGCGCCACCGTGCGGTTCAGCAGCTGGCAATACAGGTCGAACCCGACCGCCGCGATGTGCCCGCTCTGCGC
The DNA here is from genome assembly GCA_009928955.1 of Opitutia bacterium. Lineage (GTDB taxonomy): Bacteria > Verrucomicrobiota > Kiritimatiellia > CAIQIC01 > Lenti-01 > Lenti-01. The sequence continues at coordinate 26,234 of SABN01000022.1, forward strand.
CGCCCCCAGCACGTTGCCCGCCCCGCGGATTTCCAGGTCGCGCAGCGCCAGCTTGAAGCCCGCGCCGAGGCTGGTGTGGCGCTTGATGGCGCTGATGCGCCGCCGCGCCGTGTTGAAGAGCGCCCCGTGGCGCGGCAGCAGCAGGTAGGCGTAGGCCTGGTTCTTGCTCCGCCCCACGCGCCCGCGCAGCTGGTACAAATCCGCCATCCCGAACCGGTCCGCCCGGTCGATCAAGATGGTGTTCACGTTCGGGATATCCACGCCGCTCTCGATGATCGTCGTGCACAGCAGCACGTCGTAGTCGCCGCGCACGAACCGGTGCATCACGTCCGCCAGCGCCTTTTCCGTCATCCGTCCGTGGCCCACGCCCACGCGGATGCCCGGCAGCAGGCGCTCGAGGCGCTCGCGCATCCACTGGATGGTCTGGATGCGGTTGTGCAGCACGAACACCTGCCCGCCGCGGTTCACCTCCCGCAGCACCGCCTCGCGGATCAATTCGTCGGAATCCTGCGCGATGTAGGTCTCGATCGCCAGCCGCTCGCGCGGGGGCGTCTGGATCAGGCTCATGTCGCGCGCGCCCGTCAGGCTCAGATAGAGCGTGCGCGGAATCGGCGTCGCGGAGAGCGTCAGCACGTCCACCATCTCGCGCATGCGCTTGAGGTGCTCCTTCGCGGCGACGCCGAAGCGCTGTTCCTCGTCGATGACCACCAGCCCCAGGTCCGCGAATTTCACGTCGCGCTGCAGCAGGCGGTGCGTGCCGATCAGCACGTCCACCTTCTTCTTGGCCACCTGCGCCAGCACCGCCGCCTGTTCGGACTTCGTGCGGAACCGGCTCACCATCTCGACCGCCACGGGAAACCGCCCCATGCGATCCAGGAACGTTTCATAGTGCTGCTGGGCCAGCACCGTGGTCGGCACCAGCAGCACGACCTGCTTGCCGTCCATCACGGCCTTGAACGCCGCGCGCATCGCGACTTCGGTCTTGCCGTAGCCCACGTCGCCGCAGATCAGGCGGTCCATCGGCCGCTTCGATTCCATGTCGCGCTTCACGTCGGCGATGGCCCGCAACTGGTCGTCGGTCTCGGAATACGGGAAGGCCTGCTCGAAATCGAACTGCCACGGGTTGTCTTTCGCAAAGGCGTGGCCGTCGAGCGCCGCGCGGCGCGCCTGCGTCTCCAGCATCTGCGCCGCGAGATCGCTGGCCGCCCGCTCGGCGGCGACTTTCTCCTTCAACCAGCGCTTGCCGCCGAGGGCATGCAGCTGCGGCTTGACGCGCCCCACGCCGATGTAGCGGCTCAGCAGATGCGTCTGGCTCGTCGGCACGTACAGCCGCGCGCCCTCGGCGTACTCCACCGCCAGCGCTTCCTGCAGCTGCCCGTCGAAGACGATCTCGTACAGCCCCAGGTATTTCCCGATGCCGTGGTCGATGTGCACCACGAGCTCGCCGGGCCGCAGATCCGTCCAGTCGGTCAGGCGCTCGCCCGTCGCGTCGCGCGCCGCCGCACCGCTCGCCGACTTGCGGCGCGCCGGCAGCGCCCGGCGCGAACCGTAGAAATCCGCTTCGGCCACTGCCATCCACTTCGCGCCCGACAGCTCGAAGCCGCCGCTCAACGCGCCGAGCTGGATGCCGAATCCGGCTGGTTTTCCATACGCCGCCTCGAACCGCCGGGCCCCCGCCTCCGTGCCGAAAAACAGCTGGATTGTCCAGCCGACCGCCGCGCGCGACTTCAGCGCCTCGAACCATTTCCGGCGCTCGCTTTCGAGCGCGTCCGGCGGCACCGCCCGCGAGGAAAGCGCGGCGAGCCCTTCGCTCGGCCGCGCGCCCAGGTCGCGCGCCCCGTCGCTCCCGCCCGCGTCGAGCTGCCCCCCGCCCGCGAATTTCCTCTCCAGCCCCAGCCGCCAGTTCGCGAACTCGCGCTCCATCGAAACGTCCGCGCCGCCGCGCCCCGCCAGCTCCGCGCTCATCGCGTAATGATGCAGGATCGCGTCCGGATCCAGCCACAGGAACGAGGCGTCCGCCGGAAAATAGTCCGTCGGCGGGACTGCGGCCGCGCCGTCCGCCTCTTCGCTCGCCGGCGGAATCGCAAGCTCCTGGATTTCCTCGCGCGAGCGCTGCGCCGAGGGATCGAAGCGCCGGATACCTTCCAAGGCGTCGCCGAAGAATTCCAGCCGCGCCGGCCAGTCTTCCGTCAGCGGCCACACGTCCAGCAGGCCGCCGCGGCGCGACGCCTGCCCCTTCGCCAGCACTTCGACTTCGAATTCGTAGCCCGCCGCGGCCAGCCGCTCGCACAGCGCGTCCAGGTCGTATTCCTGCCCCGCCGCCACGCGCTCGCTGCTTTGCCGCATCCGGTCCGGCGCGGCCACCGATTCCAGCAAGGCCTGCACGCAGGTCGCGATGATCCCCCGCCCCTTCCAGGCCAGGCACCGCTGCAACGTCTTCAACCGCTCGCCGCTCACGTCGGGCGAGGGCTGGCCCGACGCCAGCCGCGACGCCTCCACGTTCAGCGCCGGCAACTTCGCGGCGGATTCCCCCGCGCCGAAGGTCTGCAAATCCTGCCAAAGCAACTCCAGCGCCAGCGAGCTCTCCGCTACCACGACCAGCGGCCCGGAGACCGCGCGCGAAGCCGCCAACGCCAGCCACGCCCGCGCCGCATCCTCCGCCTCCTGCACGCGCCCTTTCCCGCCCGGCGCGAAAGCGTCTTTTAGAAATGCGCGATCCGCCGGCCCCGGCGGCGGCACGGAGAATTTCGCCTGTTCCGGAGATTTTTCACCACGGATAGACACGGATACACACGGATTTTCGCTCGAATCCTCTCCCCATCCGTGTCCATCCGTGTTCATCCGTGGTTGTTCCCGGTTTCGTTGCATGATGCATAGGGCGCACCGGCGCAGCATCCAACGTCTATGCTTTAGGCGGGGTCAACAGTTTCAAATTCGGGAAATAGGTGCGGTAGCGCCCGATGTCGGCCGTGGCCAAGGGCACATTGAGCAAATCGGCATGCGCGCCGATGAAAAAATCGGGCAAGGGCGTTGCCGGAGCCGATGGCCCCTTGGTTTTCTTCCGGGTCGCGCGGAACGCCCGATAGGCCCGAGCGCAGCTTTCCGCGCAGGCGGCCGGCAAATCCACGATTTCGATGCCCCAGGAGCGGATGGTCTGCGCCGCTTCCTCGGGCCGGGCCTCGCCGACGCAAATCTCGGCCAGCACTACCGGATTGATCAACGCCCCGTCGCCGGCCACGTGCCGGACGATGGTCTCGACCGACCAGCGATGGAACGGCGAATCCGGATCGGACGCGTAGATCAGGACGTTCGTGTCGAGAAAGATCACAACTCCCTCGTTGCCCGCTTAAGTTGTTTCCAGGAGAGGGTCGGCCGCAGCGGACTCTCCCGCAAGGCATTGACCACCTGACCCGCCTGCAGCCGGCGCTTGGGCTTTTCCGGCAGCAGGCGCACCAGAATCCAGCGGCCGGCCGGATCCTGGTTCACCGCAAAGACGTCTCCGGGCCGGGCATTGGGCAACACCACCCGCTTTTTCTGGTCGGCAATGATCGTGCTCATGGTGGGACTATCCCACCGCCGGACCGCTTTGTCAACCCGCCGATCCGGCCCACGTGGAAGCCGACCATCCCGTCTTTCCCTTTCCCGCTGCCGCGTCCAGGGAAAGACGGGCGGCACTCCCGTGCCGCGTTGTTGTTTTGGTTTTTCTTCATGGCAGGGTCCTGGCGGGGCGAAAGCCCAGGTAGCTGCTCCGAACGTCCGGGGCGGTGCCGCTGCGACTCGCGGAACGGCAGACCCCCGCGATGCCGCGCCAACCCCCGCCCCGCCCCACGCGGTCCACGCCCGAAACCGCCCCTGCTCCGGAGGCCCAATCGTTTTTGAAACCCCTTCCGGCCGGCGTGGAAGCCGGCCCTCCACAAATCCGTTCCGCATTCCGCTCTTGATCGGATGGGGGCACGGGGGATTTCACCCCGTGCCCCTTCCACACCACCGGACATGCGGTTTTCCGCATCCGGCGGTTGAACTGGGCCTCCACCCTCACGGGCTTCTGCAAAACAATGGCACGGTACACGTATTTCGCTCCTGCCATTCTTTTCATTGAACAGGTCACCCGACTTCTCGCGGCGGGGATTTGGGAAACTACAAGCGGCCTTGCGAATGAATCCACATTCGCGCCACCACCTGCCTTCAGGCTTTGCCCGGTCGGGCATGGTCCTTCGGTTTCAGTTCCCTGTAGGTCTTTCCCCACAACGGAGGTCGGTCTGTTTTCTCCAGTTCTTCGGCCCTTCGCTCCTGCCGCCTTTCGACGGCTCTCTTCACTACTACGGCCTCTGCTGACTCCTCCGCCGCTCTCGCGCCGGAGGTCTCCCCAGGTAAGGTGCATGAACTTTCGGCCCGCGCCGCCAGGCTCTACCCGATCTGGCTTTCGGTAACGGTTGGATTTCGCGTTCCCTAGCACGCTCATCGCCCAGATCGAGCCTCGCTGCCTGTTCGTGTTCCTGCGGTCGGACCTTCGCTACGGACTTCTTTCAGCTCGCTCCCTCGCGGGCGCGGCCTTGTCTTTCGCTACGGTTGCTGTCACTGCTCTCCGGTCTTCTCCTTTCAGATGACAAGTTCATGCCCATGCTGGGCACACGAGGGACGGGTTCCACCCCGTCCGAATTTCCGATCCCCATCTCCGCCCACCTCGCATGGATTCCACTTCCAGCCCATTCCGCCCTGTCCACGTGCAGTGAAACAAGCCCCGCCGGAGCCTTCGCCGGACCATCCAGTCCGTCTACCAACCCCGGCGGGGCGTTGCCTTTTCGTCCCGCTTGGAGGCGGGAACGGGATTTCATCCGGGTCGGCAAGCCGCCCTCCGGCAGACTTGGCGAGCTGGGGGCAGGACAGCCCGGAAGCCGTTGTTGTTGTTGGCGTTGTCCGGGTTGTCGTTGTTGCGGTTGCCCACCCGGCAGTTGTTGGCGTTGTTGTTCCAACTGCCGCCGCGATCCACGCGGTTGGAGCCCTGTGGATGAAACCCCAAATCCCGAATGCCCGGCACGTCGTTCATCGGCGTGGTTTCAAGATGCGCGGCTGGTCTGCGCCACGACTTGACGCCGGAAGCCGGCCGAATCCGCAAAGCGGACGTACGAAAGCAGCGCCTCCGCATGCCGGGCCAGATCGGATTCCGACCAACGGCCGGTTTCGAATTCCTGCTCGAACCCCGCCAAACGCCGACCAAACCGGCGGCGGGCACGTGGCCCCAAATCAAGCCTGTGCGCAAATATCCGGTATCCCAGAAAGGGCAACCCCCGCGCACTGCGGTTGAGCTGGACGTCGTCCTTGAGCCGGAGTTGAAGACGGGACTCCAAAAAGGCCGTAATTGCCGACAAATGACCTTTCAACGAATGCTTGTCGGATGCCCAGAGGACGAAATCGTCCATGTACCGGACATACCCCGCCACCCGCAGCGTCTCCTTGACGAAATGGTCGAGATGCCCCAGATAGAAATTCGCCAGATGCTGGGAGATCAGGTTGCCGATGGGCAGCCCTTTGCCGGGGGCCATCTCGTAGCTTGAGAGAATCCGGCCAAGGAGCGCCAGCAAATCGGCATCCTTGAACCGGCGGGCCAGAAGGTCAAGCACCGTGGCATGGCCGATCGAATCGAAGTATTTGCGGATATCCAGCTTGAGATACCAAGGATGGCGGCGCGCGAAGGATTGCGCCCGCAAGACAGCCTCGTGCAGGCCCTTGCCCTTGCGGCAGGCATACGAATCGTGGATGGCAAACCGCTCCAACGCCGGCTCGCATACGTTCATGACGGCATGGTGCAGCACGCGCTCCGGAAACGCCGCCGCGCAAATCGTCCGTTCCTTGGGGTCGTGCACGGTAAAGAAGTGGTAGCGTCCCACGTTTACGGCGCGGGCACAAAGCTGATCGCGCAGCCGGCGCAAGTTCTCGTCCAGCCGGACCGCGTATTCGATCACTTCCTTCTTCCCGCGTTTCCCTCGGGCCGCTTTCAGATAGGCCAGCCGCAGGTTTTCGGGCTCGGCGATCCGGTCGTAGAGACCACCCGCCCGTTTCATTTTTCCGCCCGGTTTTCCGGAACGGCCGACGCGGAGGTCGGCCCTCCATTCCCGCCCTCTGGAGGGACGGGTTCCACCCCGTCCGGCTGTGGGGTTCCGGTCAACGCCACGACCGCCAGCACCGCCGCGCCGTATTTGCCGGCCTTGGCGTCGCCGAGGCCTTCGATCTCCTTCAGGCCCGCCAGGCTCTCCGGGCGCTTCGCGGCGATGCCCGCCAACTGCTCGTTCGTCAGCACCGCATAGACTGGTATGCCCTCTTGTTCGGCCGTTGCCTTGCGCCAATCGCGCAGGCGGGCGAACAAGGCGAAATCCCCGGGCGAGAGCACCTCCTTGTAGTCCACGCGCGGCTTGCCGCCGCGCCCCTCGCCCGGACCCGGACCGGACGGAGCCGGTCCCTCCAGAAATTCCACTGCCAGCGCCCAGTACGAGTTCTCCCCGTTCGCCACGAATTCCCGGTGCGCCGTCAGCACCCGGTGCGACCGCAGAAAACGGTTCAGATCCTCCTGCAGGCCCGCGTCGCCGCGGGCGGGTATGGCGTAAAAGCTCAGTTGCATGGGCCGCTTGCAAAACGAAGGCCAAAATGGTCGGGGTGGAACCCGCCCCTCCATAAAACCGCCCAAACGGCCTGTTTTCGCCTCTGGAGGGACGACTTCCACGTCGTCCGGGGCCGTTTTGCAAGAGGCTTGCATGTTTCACCATTTGCCGGGTGCAAGCCCCCGGACCCCCGGATTGAAAATTCCCATTTTCTTGCCTCGTCCTCGGTTGGCCTCTCGCTCCGCTCGGTCCCGCTCCGCGAGACGCGGCGCAACCGAGTACGCTGGCTTGTGCTCACGGCCGACCTGGGGGCAGGACAGCCCGGAAGCCGCGGAAGTAGTAGGCGTAGTCCGGGGAGCCGGAGCCGCGGGAGCCCACCCGGCAGCGGTAGGCGTAGTAGTGCCAACTGCCGCCGCGAGCCACGCGGGAGGAGCCCTCATATCCCGGGTACCAATCGAAACACCACTCCCACACGTTGCCCGCCATGTCGTGCAGCCCATAGCCATTCGCCGCAAACGAACCCACGGGCGAGGTGTAAGGATATATTCCATCGTTGTATGTCGGGTGATAGCCCCGCGTCGGGCTCGTGTCGTAGTCGTATGAACTGGAACTGTAGTAATTCGCCCGCGCATGCTGGATCGTGTCTGAATCGCTCCACGGGAAACGGCGGCCGGTGGCGCCGCCTCGAGCCGCGTATTCCCACTCCACGTCCGTTGGCAATCGGTACCCGGCGGCGGAGGTCTGGACGACGTCGTTGCTCTGTCCGCCCTTGTACACGGCCCCGTTGACCGTATAGACCGGTTGCCGCCCCTCCTTCTGGCTGCGGGCGTTGCACCACTTCGCCACGTCCCACCAGTTCACCGTGTGCACCGGGTGGTTCGCCGCCTTGCCGCTCCCCGCGTTATCAAAGCTGTAGCCGTTGGCAATGGCCCACGTGTACACCTCGTCCCACAGCGCCTTCGTCACCTCGTACTTGTCCATGTAAAACGAGTTCACGGTCAGGCTGTACGCCCCATAGTCCGGGTCCGTCCCCGCATTCGTCCCGCCGGGGATCAGGACCATGCCGGCGGGCGGGGCGGAGGTTGAGCCGCCGCCGGTGACCGTGACCGTGCAGGAGGTCTGCACGCTGCCGACATCGTTGTAAGCCCTGACCGCATAGGTCCCGGCATGGCCGGCACTGGCCTGCCGGATGGCATATTCGGGCTGGGTGGCGCCGACAATGCGCGTACCGTTGAAATACCACCGATATTGAGGATCCGGAATGCCCGAGGCCCAACCGGATAGGGTCACGGAGCCGCCAATTGGCACGGTGCGGTTGGGGAAAGTGCCCGAAAAAACGGGAGCGGAGGAGGGGTCCGGATAGTTGGTGCTCCACAGCGGCCAGCGCTCGTCGTATAGGGTCCATTCGGGCTTTTCTCCCCAGTTGTCGCCCCATACCCGGCTCTCGATGCCCAAGGTGGAGGACAGGCCGAAATAGAGCGCCCAGTCGTATTGGAGGGGGTTCAACTGGAACGAGCCTTCCAGTTCGGTGTAGGGCACCACGTCGGCCCACAGGCCGGCCAGGCTGTAGGCCAGCACCGTCAGCTTGGGCTGCACGTAGACCTTGGCGTGGGCGTTCCCTTCCAGTTGCCACGTGATGGGTTCGGCCTCCAGCACGATGTCCGGATTCCGAAAGCCGTGGGTCCATTGGTTCTGCCGCAACTGCACGGTGAACTCCAGCTCCTTGCCCATGTCCACCACGGTGTGGGCGTTGCCGGCCACGCTGGCGTCGTATTCATAGCCCGCGTGGAGTTCCACGACGACTTCGATCCAGACCGGCACCGGCCCGATCATCCCGCCGAACACCTTGCTGATGGGCTGGATCAGGGGAAATTCGTCGCCACCCTCGACGGCGGCATAGAAAAGCGCCTCGGGCTTGATGTGGATGGTCAATTCGCTGCGGGCGGAGGCGTCGAAGGATTCCAGCCCACCCCAGCCGATGGCCGCCGCCACGTCTACGTCGGCCGTCAGCAGCCAGCTGCACTCCGGCAGCCACAGCTTCAGGTTGGGATGCTCATAGAGGATGGTTCCGCCCAGGTCGTCGCCGAATTCGGCGTGCAGCAGGTTGGCCTCCACGCCCACGCCGCGCACCGACAGCCCTGGATCGGCCGGCTGGAAATCCACGGCGGCAAAAGACCCGGCCGTCAGCAGATTGGTCAGCGAGATGTCCTCCGTCCAGGCCGTGATGCGCAGCAATCCGGCATCCACCGCGTTCGAGACGACTGCGCGATAGAAGGGATAGGCGGCATCGAAACTAACCAGCCGGGTCCCGTTGCTGATCGCGGGCGGCGCGCCTTCGTAGGAAAACACCACCGCGTTGGAGGTCACGTCCACGATCTGCAGGGCGGGCGAACCATCCTTGGGCTTCACGTTGGGCAGCGTGCGCAGGCGTCCGCTGGCTGTCCGCTTGCTGCCGGCAGGGGCCGTCAGGGCCAGGAACTCGCCTGCCGTTTCCGGGGTGCGTTCCAGCTCGAACGTCCACGTGTAGTTGCTTAAGGCATGTCCCAGGGTGTCGGCGATGGCCAGGGAGTTGCTGATCGTGGCGCCCGGCGCTCCCAGCGCCGCCGGCGGCGTGAAGATTACGGTGTTGTTTGTCCAGGCGAGATACGGACTGGCATGTCCCATGTTGGTCCAGCCTGCAATGGAAAGCGTCAACGACTGGGTGTCGATGCCTGCGGCATCCTCCAACGTGATATAGACCGCAGCATTCGTCGCCACCGCGACGGCATTGGAGGCCGGCACCAGCGCCGAGACTTCGGGCGGTTCCAAGTCCGGCCGGGCGATGCGGTAGAATTGCTTGCCCGCACCGGTCGTCACCGTGTTGGAGGCCAGCACGTTGGAGAACGATACCCCGGCCGGCGTGAGATTCGTCCAACTGGGCGTCACCAGATCGGGCGTGGCCATGACCTGATAGGTTTTCTCCGGCACCGCCTCCCAGTCCAGCCGGACCGAACCGGGCCCGGCCGGTTCGATTTCCACCGCCCCGCCCCATGCTCCAGCCGCAAGCCCCAGAACCAATCCCGCCAAGCCCAATGTTTTGATCACGTTCTTCTCCCGGATGGAATATCAAATGCAATGCTATTTATGAGCTCTCATCCGCCCGCCTGGCAAGCCCGGAATGGCTTTCTGCGGCCTGGAGGGACGGGTTCCACCCCGTCCGGATTTCCGGTCCCGATCCCGGCCCGCGTGGAAGCGGGCCCTCCAGAAGTCGATTCCTCATCCCCCCCACTATCCGTATCCATCCGTGTTCATCCGTGGTTTTTCCAGGCTCCGTTTTAGGCTATCAAATACCGCCCGCCGCGCGCGCCGGTGTCTTTCCCGTCGCGGAAGGTCGCTGCGCCGTTCACCCAGACCGCCGAAATTCCCTCGCCAAATTGGTGCGGCTTTTCGTAGGTCGCCAAATCCCGGAACGTCTTCGGATCGAGCGCCACGACGTCCGCGAAGGCGCCGGCGCGCAACACGCCGCGGTCCTTCAGGCGGAAATGCTCGGCCGGCAGGCTCGTCATCTTGCGCACCGCTTCGCCGACGGATACGGCCTTCCCGTCCAGCGCCGCGCGCAGGAACCGGCCGAACGTGCCGTAGGCGCGCGGATGCGGATGATCGTGGCTCAGCGGCCCCGTCGTGGAACGGATCGACGCATCGGAACCGATCATCACCCACGGCTCGGCGAGGATCTTCCACATGTTTTCTTCGCTCATCCCGAAGAAGATGCCGCCGGTGAACAACTCGTCCGTCTCCATGAAGCGCAGCGCCGCGTCCAGCGGGTCCAGCTTCCACGCCTCCGCCGCCACGGCGATCGGTTTGCCCGCGAACGGCGCATTCTCCGGATGGTGCGTGCTGCCGATCCAGACGTTCTCCCAATATTGGTCGTCGCGCGCCGCGGCCATCTCCGCGCGGATCTTCGCGCGTTCCGCCGGATCGCGCAGGCGCGCCAGGATCGCCGCCCGCCCGCCCTGCGCCGCCCAGGTCGGCAGGATGACGTCCAGATCCGTGCACGACGCGGTGTAGGGATACCGGTCCGACGCCACCTCGAGGCCTTCCGCCTGCGCCGCGCGGATCTTCTCCAGCGCCGCGTCCAGCTTGTGCCAGTTGGCGCGTCCGGCCGTTTTCAGGTGCGAAATCTGCAGCCGCACGCCCGTCGCCCGCGCCACGTCCAGCGCTTCGTCGATCGCTTCCAGCAGCCGCCCCCCCTCGCTGCGCATGTGCGTTGCGTAGATGCCGCCCCGCCGCGCCACCACCTTGGCCAGCGCCTGGATTTCCTCCGGTTGCGCGTACATCGCGGGCGCATAGACCAGCCCCGTGCTCAGCCCCGCGCCGCCTTCTTCCAGCGCCGCTTCCAGCAGCACCTCCATCTGCGCGATTTCGTCCTTCGTCGCCGCCCGCGGCGCAATCCCCATCACCGCCGCGCGGATCGCGCGGTGCCCGATCAGCATCGCGGCATTCACCGCCGGATGCTGCGCGTCCAGCAACGCGCGGTATTCCGCCACCGAATGCCAGTCGCCGGGATATTTTTGTTCCAGCCAGTCCGACGGCATGGTGTAGCCGGGCCATCTCGGCGCGGCGCTCGCGCCGCAATTGCCCGTGATTTCCGTCGTGACCCCCTGCCGGATCTTCGACGGCGCTCCCGGCTCAATCAGCAAGTAGGCGTCCGAATGCGTGTGGACGTCGATGAACCCCGGACACACCAGCAGGCCCGTGGCGTCGAATTCGTTTGCCGCCGAAGCCTTCGACAGATCCCCGACCGCCGCGATGCGGTCGCCCGCGATCCCGACGTCGGTCCGCGCGCCTTCCCCGCCGAGCCCGTCCACCACGCTCCCGCCGCGCAAAATCCAGTCCAACCGCTCCGTTTCCATTCCCGCCACGGTACCATACCGCCGTCCGGCCGTCACGCCCCCCCCTGAAAGGCATCCGGAACGGCCTTTCAACTATTTTGCCATCTCTCTCCGACACCAGTTGACGGCCCCCCCCCCGGTGTCTATCATTTAGCGTGTTGGTGGGTCCGACGCCAAACAGGAGCACATATGAGCCAAGAAACCATTCTGCTGGTTGAAGATGAGCGCGACATCCAAGAACTCCTGAAGTTCCACCTCGAACGGGAGAACTTGATGATCGAAACCGCTGGCACCGGCGAAGATGCCCTCCGATACCTGAAGTCCCACACCCCATCCCTCGTCCTGCTGGATCTGATGCTGCCGGGCATGGACGGGCTCGAGGTTTGCCGCCGCCTCAAGGCCCAGCCCGAAACCCGGGAAATCCCCATCATCATGCTCACCGCCAAGGACAGCGAGGCCGACATCGTCACCGGCCTGGAGATGGGCGCCGCCGACTATGTCTGCAAGCCCTTCAGCCCCCGCGTGCTCGTGGCCCGCATTCGCTCCGTCCTTCGCCGGCCCGTCGATCCCCTCGCGGACGACGCATCCGGCCCCGCCATCGAAATCGGCCCGCTCACGGTGGACCCCGAACGCCACAAGGTCGAGATCAAGGGCAAGGAAATCCATCTGACCTACACGGAATTCCGCATCCTGCATCTGCTCGCGGC
>SABN01000113.1 GCA_009928955.1 Opitutia bacterium
CCGCTGGGGCGGGCAGCGGGGTGGGGGCGTCGGGGGTGACCTCGCCGATGGCGATGCGTTCGCGGCGCTCGGTGATGCGGACGTTCACGGCTTGGCCGAGGGTGGTGGCGCCCCGCACGAAGACGACGAGGCCGTTGACGCGGGTGACGCCTTCGGTGGTCGGATTCTTTTCGGAGGATTCCGTGATGGTCGCGGCGATCACGGCGCCGGGGACGACATGGGCGGCGGAATCGCCGGGGCCGGGAACGAACGAAGCGCGGGGGGCGCGGGGCGGGCGCGCGGGCGTCGCGTCCACGGGCAGCGGGTCGGTGCCGGCGGGCTTGCCGGTGGGTTCGGCGAAGGCGATGCGGTCCATTCGGTCGACGATGCGCACGTTGACGCGTTCGCCAATGACGGTCGCGCCCTTGACGGCGACGACCAGGCCGCCGATCCGGGCGATGCCTTCCAGCCCTGGATTTTTTTCGGAGGCTTCGGAAATGACGACGTCCAGCTCGGCGCCCGCGACGACCGGATCGCCGGGGGGGGGCACGAAGGCGGCGCGCGGAGCGCGGGTCGGGCGGCTCGATTCGATCATAGGCAGGGGACCGGTGCCGGCGGGCTTGCCGGTGGGCTCGGCGAAGGCGATGCGCTCGAGGCGGTCGGTGATGCGGACGTTGACGCGCTCGCCGAGAGTGGGGACGCCGTTCACGACGACGACGAGGCCGCCGATCCGGGCGATGCCGTCGAGGGTCGGATTCTTGGCGGAGGCCTCGGAGATGACGACATCCATTTCGGCGCCGGGGACGACGGGGTCGCCGGGGGGCGCTTGGAAGACGGCGCGCGCCGGCGTGATCGAGACGGGCAGCGGATCGGTGCCGGCGGGTTTGCCGGTGGGCTCGGCGAAGGCCATGCGCTCGCGGCGGTCGGTGATGCGGACGTTGACGCGCTCGCCGAGGGTGGGCACGCCGTTCACGAAGACGACGAGGCCGGCGACCTTGGCGACGCCTTCGGTCTCGGGGTTCTTGGAGGAGGCCTCGGAAATGAGGACATCCATCTCGACGCCGGCGATGACATGGCCGGCGGGGTCGCCGGGGAGGGGGGCGAAGGCCGCGCGGGGGGCCTTCGGGGGCAGGTCGACGGTGGACAGCACCTTGACGAGGATGGCGTCGGCGACGCGATCGCGCACGCGGGTGATGTCGACGATGGCGGTTTGGCCGCGGCGGGCATCGGGGATGAAGGTGACGAGGCGGCCGATCTTGGCGATGCCGGAGGAGCGGTCGTCGCTTTCATCGTCGACGAAGACCTTGTAGCGGTAGCCGAGCTGGGGAACGACGACGGCGCCCGGGAGGGTGGCGTCGACGATGTCGCCGGTGTTGATGGCGGGGGCGCCGGGCTGGCCGGCGGTGACGACCACGGTGACGGAGGCCTTTTCCTTGGCGCGGGTGGCGTAGATGACGGCGGCCACGAGGGCGATGCCGAGGATGGGCAGGAGAATCAGCGCGAGGGTTCGCAGGGAATTCGCGGGAGACTGGGGGGTGGGATCGGTCATCGAAAGGACTCCTTCGGTTTATGTGTATGAACGTGGGAACATAGGCTTCGGCGGGAGCTTGGGCAAGGAAAGAAAGCGCGCGCGCGCCGCAAAGAGCGCAGTTGTGAACGGGGTCCAGATGGTGTATGAATAGCGGGTGTTTTTCAAAAAACGTTCTACCCGGCGGAGAGGCGCGGTTCTGCGGAACCCGTCCCCCCCGCGCGAGGGAACCCAAGGACCGGAAATCAAATGACGGCGGCGGACAATCAGCAGTGGGTGCGGGAGCGCATCGTGCCGGCGGAGATCGACAAGTATCTGCGCCTGGATGGATCGGACTATGTGGACGACGCGGAGATCGCCCGCCTGCTGGAGGCGACGGGCGAGCCGGAGGCGGAGCAGGTGCGCGCGATCATCGCGAAGGCGATGGCGGTGCAGACGCTGTCGCAGGAGGAGCTGGCGACGCTGATGCGCGTGCGCGATCCGGATCTGCGGGAGGAGATGCGCTTCGCGGCGGGGGCGGTCAAGCGCCAGGTGTACGACAACCGCATCGTGACGTTCGCGCCGCTCTACCTGAGCAGCAAGTGCGTGAACAACTGCGTGTATTGCGGGTTGCGCGGCGAGAACGAGGCGGTGGAGCGCCGCGTGCTTTCGATGGACGAGGTGCGGGCCGAAGCGGAGGCCTTGGCGGGGACGCTGGGCCACAAGCGGCTCGTGGTGGTCTATGGCGAGCATCCGGAGTCGGGCGCGGACTACATCGCCGAGAGCATCCGCGCGATCTATTCCGTGAAGGTGCCGACGCGCAAGGGCGTCGGCCAGATCCGCCGGGTGAACGTGAACGCCGCCCCGATGCGCGTGAGCGAGCTGAAGACGCTGCATGAATGCGGGCTGGGGACGTTTCAGGTCTTCCAGGAGACCTACGACCGGCGCGCCTATGCCCAGATGCATCCGGCGCACACCCTCAAGGGCGACTTCCGCTGGCGGCTGACCGCGATGCACCGCGCGCAGGAGGCGGGCATCGACGACAACGGGATCGGCGTGCTCTACGGCCTGTCCGACTGGCGCTTCGAGCTTCTGGGCCAGCAGGCCCATGCGCTCGAGATGGAGCGCTTCTGCGGCATCGGCCCCCACACGCTGTCCTTCCCGCGCCTCGAGCCGGCCGTCAACACGCCCTTCCTCGAGAACCCGAAATGGCGCGTGGGCGACGACGACTTCGAGCGCATCGTGACGCTGGCGCGGCTGGCGGTGCCGTACGCGGGCCTGATCCTCACGGCGCGCGAGTCGCCGGCGATGCGCCGGCGGCTGCTGCCGCTGGGGGTGACGCAGATGGACGCCGCCTCGAACATCGGCGTGGGCGCCTACGCCGGCGGGCAGGAGAAGCAGCAGGGCGAGCGCCAGCAGTTCCTGCTGGGCGATCCGCGCGGCCTCGACGAGGTCATCCGCGAGTGGGCCGGCATGGGGTGCATCACCAGCTTCTGCACGGCGGGCTACCGCTGCGGGCGCACGGGCAAGTGCATCATGGATCTGCTGCGCAGCGGGGCCGAGGGCAAGTTCTGCAAGCTCAACGCCGTGCTGACCTTCAAGGAATGGCTCGACGACTTCGCCACGCCCGAGACGCAGGCCGTGGGCGAGGCGCTGCTGCAGAAGGAACTCGACGAGGTGCGCCGCACCCAGCCGAAGATCTGGCCGGCGTTCTGGGCGAACTACCAGCGCACGGCGGCGGGCGAGCGGGACCTGTACTTCTAGGATGGACAGGCGCGGGCGCCCGGTGGCAGGATGAATGATCTGTGAGGAGTGACCCGTGACCATTCGATTGTCTCCGAACCATCGGCTGAAGCCGCTGTTCGACCAGCACCACGTGGCGTGGCTGAGCGAAGAGGCGGCCGAACACCAGGACATCCGCCCGCTGCGCATCGGCATCCTGAACATCATGCCGCGCGCGGAGGACTACGAGTTCAACCTGCTCGCGCCGATGGGCCGGAGCATCCTGCAGATCATCCCCATCTGGATCCGCCTGCGGGACCACGACTACAAGAGCTCCGACCACGCGCATCTGGACCGGCACTACATCCCGTTCGACTGGGCGCAGTCGGTGGCGGCACTGGACGGGTTGATCGTGACCGGCGCGCCGGTGGAGGAGCTGCCGTGGGCGCAGGTCACCTATTGGCAGGAATTGTGCGGCATCCTCTCCGTGGCGAAGGCCAGCGGGACCTGCATCCTCGGCATCTGCTGGGGCGGGCTGGCGTTGGCGAAATACATCGGCATCGAGAAAACGATGTATCCGCAGAAGGTGTTCGGCGTCTATCCCACGCGCAACCTCGTTCCGGACCATCCGCTCATGGGCGGGCTCGACGACGTCTTCCAATGCCCCCAGAGCCGGCATTCCGGCATCGAGGACGCGGTGCTGGAGGCGGCGGAAAAAGCCGGGAAGGTCCGGTTGCTGGCGCACGCCGAAAAAGGCGGCTACACGATCTTCGAGACGCCCGACCACCAGATCCTCATGCATCTGGGGCATCAGGAGTACAATTCGAGCCGGCTGTTGACGGAAGCCCGCCGGGACCGGGTGAAGGGGCGGCCGGACGTCGGTCCGCTGGAGAATCTCGACGAAAAGCATCCGCTGAACAACTGGCGGGCGAACCGGAACGAATTCTTCAATTCGTGGATCAAGCACGTCTATCTGACCACGCCGTATCTGAAAGGCCACGGGGTTCCGACGCCGTCCGACGTGATCGTGGTGGACCCGCCCGGCGGCGCGCCATGAAGGTGGCGGTGCTGGGCGACGGGGGCTGGGGGACGGCGCTGGCGCTGACGCTGGCCCGCAACGGGCATGCGCCTTGCGTGTGGGGGCCGTCGGCGGACTACCTCGCGGAAATCCGCGCGACGCGCCTGAACCGGAAATTCCTGGCGGGCGTGGCGCTGCCGGAAGGCATCGGATGGACCGCCGACCCGGACGAGGCGCTCGCGGGCGCGGAAGCCGTCGCGATGGTCGTGCCGTCGAAATATGTGCGCGCCACCGTGGCGCGTTTCGCCGGGGCTTATCTCGCCGCCGGCTCGCTTCCCGTGGTCAGCGCCACCAAGGGCTTCGACGAATCCACGCGGGAGCGCATGACCGAGATCCTGTCCGAGCTCTGGGAGGTGCGGAATCCGGCGGCGCTGTCCGGCCCGAGCCTCGCGCCGGAGACCGCGCGCGGCGTGCCCACGGCCGTGACGATCGCCTGCGCCGATGGCGCGGTCGCGCGCCGCTTCCAGGAGCTGTTTTCGGGGGATGCCTTCCGCGTCTACACGAGCGACGACGTCAAGGGCGTCGAGCTGGGCGGCGCGCTGAAGAACGTGATCGCCCTGGCCGCCGGGGTGTGCGACGGGCTGGGCTTCGGGCACAACGCCAAGGCCGCGCTCATCACGCGCGGCCTGGCCGAGATGACGCGGCTGGGGGCGGCCCTCGGCGCGCATCCGCAGACCTTCTACGGCCTGAGCGGGGTGGGCGACCTGATGGTCACGTGCATGAGCCCCCAGAGCCGCAACCGCACGGTGGGCGAACGCCTGGGGCGCGGCGAAACCCTCGCCCAGATCCTTGCCGGCATGGAGCAGGTCGCCGAAGGCGTCTGCACCTGCGGCCCGGCGCTGGCGCTGGCGCGGGCCGCCGGCGTGGCGGCGCCGGTGATGGAGCAGGTGGACGCCATCCTCCACCGCGGGAAGAAGCCGGCTGCGGCGGTGCTCGAGCTGATGCGCCGCGATCCGCGCGCGGAACGCGAATAGGGGCCGCCAGATGGAAACCGCCGGAAAGACCACCCTGCTGCTGGTGGACGACCATGCCATCGTGCGCCAAGGCCTCGCCGCGCTGCTCGCGCGCGAAGCCGATTTCGCCATCTGCGCCGAGGCGGGCACCTACGAGGACGGGCTCGCCGCCCTCCGCGCGCATCGGCCCGGCTGCGTCGTGCTGGATCTGTCGCTGCGCGACCGCAGCGGGCTGGAATGGATCCGCGAAGTCCGCGCGCAAGGCTATGCCGGCCACATCCTGGTGCTCTCGATGCACGACGAAAGCCTCTACGCCGAGAAGGCGCTGCGCGCCGGCGCGCAGGGCTATGTCATGAAAGACCAGGCCGAGGAAGCGCTCGTCGCCGCGCTGCGCGCGGTGGTCGCGGGCCAGACCTATCTGAGTCCCGCCGCCGAAGCGCTGCTGGCCGGGCATTCCGGCGGCGCCGAGAAGGAAGCGGACGGCTTCGCAGGCCTCACCGCGCGCGAAAGCGAGATCCTCTGCGCCATCGGCGGCGGCCTCACCACGCGGGACATCGCGGAGAAATTCGGCTTGAGCGGGCGCACGGTCGACGCGCACCGCGTCAACATCAAGCGCAAGCTCGGGTGCGGATCGCTCGCCGAAGTGCTGGTGAAGGCGCTGGAATACAAGCGCGCGCAAGACGACGTCCTCCCGCCTCCGGCCCTCCGCGCCGAAGGCCGGTAGGCGGAACGCCGGGCGACCCGCGCCTGCGCCGGCCACCGCACCCGGTTCGAGGGCGCGCCGCCGGTTTCGCGGGCCGGGGGGGGGCGGTTTCACTTGACGCGCGCACCGGCGCTCCGCTTGAATGCCCGGATCATCGTTGTCTTCAGCCAAGGAGTCGGACCATGTGGATTGCGCGCGGATTGCTGGGCATCGCGGGGCTGGTGGCGCTGAGCTGGGGGCTCAGCGAAAACCGCCGCCGGGTGCAGTGGAAGGTCGTCGCGTGGGGCTTGGGCCTCCAATTCGCCATCGCGTGGCTGCTGGTGAAGGTGCCGCTCTTCCAGAAGATCCTGCTTTTCCTGAACAAAGGCGTCGGCGCGATCGAGCGCGCCAGCCACGAGGGCGGCGCGTTCGTGTTCGGCTATCTCACCGGCGGCCCTGCGCCTTTCGCGATGCCCGACGGGCTTTCCGCCGCCCCGGCGCTGTTCTTCTTCGGTCCGCTGATGATGCTGATCGTGGTGGGCGCCTTGAGCTCGGTGCTGTTCCACTTCGGGATCCTGCAGAAGATCGTCGGGGTCTTCGCGCGCCTGCTGCGCCACACGATGGGCCTGGGCGGCGCGGAAGGCGTCGCCGTCGCCGCCAACGTGTTCATGGGGCAGAGCGACGCGCCGCTGCTCATCAAGCCCTACCTCGGCCAGCTGGGCCGGCCGGGGCTGTTCTGCGTGATGGTCGCCGGCATGACGACGATCTCCGGTTCCCTGATGGTGGTCTACGCCTCGATGCTGAATGCGGTGCTGCCGGACATCGTGCTGGGACATCTGGTGACCGCCTCGCTCATCAGCGCGCCGGCGGCCGTGATGGTCGCCCGCCTGATGATCCCGGCGCTGCCGGGCGAGGTGGACCCCGCGCCGCCCGCCCTGCCCGTCGACAGCCACAACGTGGTGGACGCGTTGCTCATCGGCGCGAACGACGGGGCGAAGGTGATGGTGAACGTGGCCGTGATGCTGGTCGCCATCATCGCGGTCGTCTCGCTGGTGAACGCGGCGCTGGCGCTCCTGCCGTTCGAGACGCCGCTCTCGCTCGAGCGCATGCTGGGGTGGGTGATGGCTCCGGCGATGTGGCTGGTGGGCGTGCCGTGGTCCGAGGCCCGGGCCGCCGGGGAGCTGATGAGCCTCAAGACGGTCTTCAACGAGTTCGTGGCCTATCTGGCGCTGGCGCAGCAGCCGGCGGAGGCGATGTCGCTCCACAGCCGCCTGATCACGATCTATTCGCTGTGCGGGTTCGCGAACTTCAGCAGCGTGGGCATCCTCGTGGGATCGCTTTCCGCGATGTGCCCCGGATGCAAGCGCACGGTCGCCGGGCTGGGGCTCAAGGCCATGGTCGCCGGCACCCTCAGCACGCTCCTCACGGGCGCCGTCATCGGCCTCCTGATCAAGCCCTGAGCCGGTCCGGTCAAGGCGCCGGCGCAGTGGACGGAGAGCAAAAAGGCGGCCAACCACGAATGCGGGCGCCGGCTCATTCCTTGGGCGGTTGGGGGTCGGCCTTGGGGGCGGATTCGTAGTAGCGGGCGCCGGCGCCGACAAGGGTGGCGAGGGGGAGCATCTCGGTGCCGGGAAGGGTGCAATAGATGCCGGCGGCGAGGGCGCAGAGGAGGCTGGCTTTTTTGTTCAGACCCAGCGTGCGTCCCATCCAGTAGCCGGCTGCGCCGCCGATCGGCAGGCTGGTCAGGCTGTTTTTAAACGTTTGCTCAAAGCCTAAGAACTTCATGATCGAAAGGTTCACGCTCGGATGAAAGCGTAAGCCGCCCTTGTAAGGCCCGATGGCACCGTTGAACTGCACGCGATAGCCGCGGTTTACCTGAACCCGACCTGCGTCGTCCACCCACGTCACGCGAAACGAAATCGCGCGCTCCGGCTCCGTCATGCGCTCTAAAAGCCCCAGTTTTTCATATTCCGGATGCTTGTTCACCACCGCTTCCAGCGAAGAATATACTTCTTCCACCGTCTGCAAAAACTCCGGCTCATTTGCGTTTTTCTTCTTGACTTCTTCCAGTACTCGCTGAATATAGGCGTTCATGCCCGTCCTCCTGATGTGCTTAATATGATCGGATATGTGGGAATTCGCTCAAGTTCATCATAGCCCCGCCGACCACTAAAGTCAACGAATCCGCGGTAATATATGAAATTATTTTCGTGTGCCTGTCTTTTTTTGAGCGTGAAATTCACTTTCAACTGTATGGTTCATTTTTCGTCGATGACGCATCGTAAAGCCGATTGGATGACGGTGTTCTATCCTGCGCCCGCAGAAAAAAACGAACGCACCGCATTCTTGCCGCGCGTTCGTTTGAATCAAACAGCTTTAAAAATCAATCAAAATAAAACAAGTCTTCAAAC
Organism: Opitutia bacterium; assembly: GCA_009928955.1. GTDB lineage: Bacteria > Verrucomicrobiota > Kiritimatiellia > CAIQIC01 > Lenti-01 > Lenti-01. The sequence continues at coordinate 8,333 of SABN01000113.1, forward strand.
TTCTGATCCAGCGCTATGCAAAGCAGTAGCGCGAGTTTTGCCGTCGGGTTAAACTGACCCGTTTCGATGGAGCTGATCGTTTGGCGGGAAACGCCGACGATCCCCGCCAACTCCTCCTGCGAGATATTCTTCTGCGTTCGAATCGTCTTGAGATGATTGCGCAATTCCAGCTTGTTCTTCATCTGCCGCTCACTCAATGCCCGGTGCAATATCGAAACAGCGCGACAAGCGCGCAGAGCAATAT
>SABN01000114.1 GCA_009928955.1 Opitutia bacterium
ATCGACACGTTCCTGAACGACCGTCCGCGCAAGTGTCTCGGCTGGAAGACGCCGAGGGAGGTGATGGCCGCCTTCCTTGCCGCAGCCGCGTGAGCGGCGGCCGCCAGCAAAGGGTGAAGCCGTCTCCCCTTCCCCCGCCCCGTCCGCCGGAATACCGCCGGACGGGGCGGGGGAAGGCGGCCCCACCGTGCCCTCGCCGCCCGATTCAGCAGCTCGAGCCCCGTCCCCGGCCTGTTTCCCCTTGCCGACACCCCGTCAGCATGCCAAACTAAGGCCGTTCACATCCGAAGGAAACGCGCGCCCGCCAGCCAGTGGCCAGCGTTGCACTGGCCACTGGCTGGCGGGTTGCACTTCGCGGTTCCGCAAAAAGTTTATTTCGCTACTTGACAATCGATATCACATTATCGATAATTGCGCACCGTTTTCAGGAACACCCGGGACACCACCCGGCGCACACACGACAAAAAGGAGACACATGAAACAGAACACCCCCGCACCCGCGGCCGACACGCTGAAGCCGCTCGAAGACCTGATCAAGAAGGTCAAAGCCGCCCAGACGGTCTACGCCACCTACACGCAAGAGCAGGTGGACAAGATCTTCCGGGCCGCCGCCCTGGCCGCCAGCTGCGAGCGCATCCGCCTCGCGAAGATGGCCGTCGAAGAGACGGGCATGGGCATCGTCGAGGACAAAGTGATCAAGAACCACTTTGCCTCGGAGTATATCTACAACAAGTACAAAGACGAGAAGACCTGCGGCGAGCTGAGCTATGACGCCTCCTTCGGCCTGCGCCGCGTGGCGGAGCCGATCGGCATCATCGCGGGCATCGTGCCCACGACCAACCCGACCTCCACCGCGATCTTCAAGAGCCTCATCGCCCTCAAGACCCGCAACGGGATCATCTTCTCGCCCCACCCCCGCGCCAAAAAGAGCACGGCCGAAGCCGCGCGCATTGTCGCCCAGGCCGCCGTCGCCGCCGGCGCGCCCGAAGGCATCATCGCCTGCATCGAGACGCCCACCGTCGAGATCTCGAACGCGCTCATGCGCCACCCCGACATCAGCCTGATCCTCGCCACCGGCGGCCCCGGCATGGTGAAGGCCGCCTACAGCTCCGGCAAGCCGGCCCTCGGCGTCGGCGCGGGCAACACCCCCGCCGTGATCGACGAGACCGCCGAAATCCGCATGGCGGTCAGCTCGATCCTGATGTCCAAGACCTTCGACAACGGCGTGATCTGCGCCTCCGAGCAGTCCGTGGTCGTGGTCGACGCGATCTACGACGCCGTCAAGGCCGAGTTCACCGCCCGCGGCGCACACCTCCTCACGCCTGCCCAGAAGAAGAAGGTCGGCGCCATCATCCTCAAGGACGGGCACATCAACGCCGACATCGTGGGCCAGCCCGCCGCCAAGATCGCCGCCATGGCCGGCGTCGAGCTGCCGGGCGACGTCAAGGTGCTCATCGGCGAGGCCGAAAAGATCGGCACGGATGAGCCCTTCGCCTTCGAGAAGCTCTCCCCGGTGCTCGCGCTCTACCGCGCCAAGGACTTCGACGACGCCGTCGCCAAAGCCAAGGCCCTGGTCGAGTTCGGCGGCATCGGCCACACCTCCGCCCTCTACACGGACATGCGCAACACCGACCGCGTCAAAACCTACGGCGCGGCCATGAAGACCGGGCGCGTGCTGGTCAACATGCCCAGCTCCCAAGGCGCCATCGGCGACATCTACAACTTCAAACTGGAGCCCTCCCTCACCCTCGGCTGCGGCAGCTGGGGCGGAAATTCCATCAGCGAAAACGTCGGAGTGAGACATCTCATGAACATCAAAAACATCGCGGAGCGCCGCGAAAACATGCTCTGGTTCCGGGTCCCGCCGAAAGTCTACATCAAGTACGGCTGCCTGGCCCTGGCCCTGAAGGAGCTGAGCGACCGCAAACGCGCCGTGATCGTCACGGACAAGCCGCTGTACGACCTCGGCTACGCCGACAAGGTCACGCAGGTCCTCGAACAGATGAAGATGGAGTATGAGGTCTTCTTCGAGGTCAAGCCCGACCCGGACCTGACCACCATCCGCAAAGGCCTCGGCCTCTGCAACGTCTTCAAACCCGACGTGATCATCGCGCTCGGCGGCGGATCCCCCATGGACGCCGCGAAGATGATGTGGCTGATGTACGAGAACCCGGAGGCCAAGTTCGAGGAGATGGCCATGCGCTTCATGGACATCGAGAAGCGCATCTACGCCTTCCCCGAGCTCGGCAAGAAGGCTCAGTTCGTGGCCATCCCCACCACCTCCGGCACCGGCTCCGAGGTCACGCCGTTTGCCGTCGTCACCGACGACGCCACCGGCAAGAAGTACCCCATCGCCGACTACGCGCTGACGCCCGACATGGCGATCGTGGACCCCGAGCTGGTCATGAACATGCCGAAGCGCCTGACGGCCTACGGCGGCATCGACGCCCTGGTCCACGCCCTCGAAGCCATGGTCTCGGTGCTCTCCACCGAGTTCACCAACAGCATGGCCCTCGAGTCCATCCGCATCCTCTTCAAGTACCTGCCGGACAGCTACGCCAACGGCGCGGCGGACATGAAGGCGAAGGAAAAGGTGCACTACGCGGCGACCCTGGCGGGCATGGCCTTCGCCAACGCCTTCCTGGGCATCTGCCACTCCATGGCGCACAAGCTCGGCGCGCGCTTCAACCTGCCCCACGGCCTCGCGAACGCGCTGCTGATCGTGGACGTCATCCGCTACAACGCGACGGACATCCCGCTCAAGCAGACCGCCTTCCCGCAGTACACCTACCCGACCGCCAAGAGCCGCTACGCCCGCGTCGCGGACTACCTGCAGCTCGGCGGCAAGACCGAGGACGAGAAGGTGGAGCGCCTGGTCAAAGCCATCGAAGAGCTCAAGGCCAAACTCGACATCCCGAAGTCGATCCTCGACGCCGGCGTGACCGAGCAGGCCTTCACGGCCGCCCTCGACACGCTCTCCGAGGACGCCTTCGACGACCAGTGCACCGGCGCGAACCCGCGCTATCCGCTGATCCGCGAGATCAAGGAGCTCTATCTGAAGGCCTATAACGGCAAATAAACCGCGGGGGGCACGGTCCGCCGTGCCCCCTTACCCTTCTCCCTCGTTATGATCTCCCCCACCTCCATCACGCTCTGCATGGGCAGTTCCTGTTTCTCGCGCGGCAACGGCAAAAACCTGCCCCGCATCCAGGAGTTCCTCAAAGACCACGGCCTCGCCGCGAAGGTGACCCTCAAAGGCTGACGCTGCGGCGGCTGCTGCGCGCAAGGCCCGAACATCTGGGTCGACGGCGTCCTCCGGCCCAATCTGGCGGGCCCCGCCCTCGACGCGTTCCTGGCCTCCCTGCTCCCCCTCACGCCTCACTCCAAATTCCTCACTCCTAATTCCTAACTCCTAATTTCCCTTTCTTCCCGCCATGACCTCCCCCGTCTACTCTGTTGACGCCCAGTGCCGCGACTGCTACAAGTGCGTGCGCCACTGTCCGGTCAAAGCGATCCGCGTGGAGAACGACCATGCGGCCGTCACGCCGCAGACCTGCATTCTCTGCGGCCGCTGCGTCAGCGTGTGCGGTCACTCCGCCAAACAGGTCCGCGACGACCTGCCCCGCGCACGGGCGCTCCTGCGCCGCTGCCGGACCGTCCACGCCTCGCTGGCCCCCTCCTTTGTCTCCGAATTCCCCGGCGTCCGGCCCGCTCAGCTCGCGGCCGCCCTGCACCGCCTCGGCTTCGCCGGCGTCCACGAGACCGCCGAAGGCGCAGAGCTCGTCTCGCAGGAGGTCGCGGCCCTGCTGGACCGCGCCGAGACGGGGCTCTTCCTCTCCACGGCCTGCCCCGTCGCCGTGGAACTGGTCACCCGCTACCGCCCCGATTTCGCCGCCGCCCTCACCCCCGTCATGCCGCCCATGCTGGCCCACGCGGTCCAGCTCAAAGCCCGCTTCGGCGCCGACGCCCACGTGGTCTTCATCGGCCCCTGCATCGGCAAGAAGCGCGACGCCGACCAGAGTCCCGCGCTGATCCACACGGCCCTGACCTTCGAAGAGCTGCGGCGCTGGCTCACCGTCACCGGCATCAACCCCGGCGACCTGCCCGACGCGCCCGGCTACGCCCGCCCCGGCTCAGGTGCCCTCTACCCGCTCGAAGGCGGCATGAACCAGACCCTGCGCGCCTTCCTGAAGCGCCGCGACCTCGACGACGCCCTGCTCACGGTCAGCGGCCTGGAGCACATCGCCGCCACGCTCGACACGCTCGACCCGCGCACCGCCACCCGTCCCCTCTTCATCGAGCTGCTCGCCTGCGAAGGCGGCTGCATCGCCGGGCCGAAAATCACCGCGCGCAACGCCATCGCCGCCCATCTCCACGTCCTGGACCACGCACGCTCCGCCGTCGCCCGCACGCCCGCGCCCGCCGACATCGCCCAGGCCTGGCGCCCCGACCCCGTCGACACGCCCGCCTTCAGCGCGCAGCAGGTCGCGGCCACTCTGCACCTCCTCGGCAAATACCAGAAGGAAGACGAGCTCAACTGCGGCGGCTGCGGCTACGACAGCTGCCGCGCCCTCGCCCAAGCCATCCTGCAGGGCGTGGCCGAGCCGCAGATGTGCGTCTCGCACATGCGCCAGCTCGCCCAAAAGAAGACCAACGCGCTCGCCCGCGCGCTGCCTTACGGGCTGGTCATCGCCGACGCCCACCTGCGCATCATGGAGTGCAACGAGCGTTTCGCCAAGCTGTTCGGCGAGGCGCTCGCCACGGCCTACGAGGCGCGCCCCGGCCTGCGCGACGCCGACCTCACCCGCATCCTGCCCTTCCCGAGCCTCTTCAAAGGCGTGCTCGACTCGGGCCACGAGATCATCCGCAAGAGCGTCCGGCTCGACGGCCGGATCTTCAGCGTCACCGTGTTCAACGTCGAGCCCCGCGCCGTGGTCGGCGCGCTGATTCTCGACGTGACCGACACCGAGGAGCGCCGCCAGCAGCTCATCGAAAAGTCCCGCACCGTCATCCAGAACACCACCAAGACCGTGCAGGAGATCGCCTACATGCTGGGCAAAAACTCGGCCCAGTCCGAGCTGATCCTGAACTCCGTCATCGACATGTTCGCCGCGGAGGACCCCGACGAGCCGGAGGACGCGCGATGATCTTCATCGACGTCGACACCTGCAACCGCCGCAAATTCGGCAAGTCGTGCAGCGGCGACGTGTTCGTCTCGCGCCGCACCGCCGACGGCGCCAGCGTCTGCGCCGTGCTGGCCGACGGCCTCGGCAGCGGCCTGCAGGCCAACGTCGCGGCCTCGCTCACCGGCACCATGGCGCTGGAGTACATCACCGCCGAGGTCGAGCTCCGCCACGCCGCGGAAATGATCATGGACGCCCTGCCGCTCTGTCCCGAGCGCCATATCTCCTACTCGACCTTCACCATGCTCCGCGCGGATATCGACGGCACCGTCCGTCTCATCGAATACGGCAACCCCCTGGCCCTGCACATGCGCGGCTCCGCCGCCCTGCCGATCCCCCGCGAGACCTTCACGCTGCCGCGCTGGGACGGCCGCGAAATGAGCTACGCCACCTTCCGCGCCGGGCTCCACGACCGCATCGTCTTCTGTTCCGACGGCGTCACCCAGGCCGGCCTCGGCACCGACCGCACGCCCTTCGGCTGGGGCGTGGAGAACCTCGCGGCCTATCTCGGCGAACGCCTCGCCGCCGCGCCTGAAACCGGCTCGGCCGACCTCGCCCCGCTCGTCGTCGCACAGGCGCTGCAGCAGGACAGCGGCATCCCCGGCGACGACATCACCTGCGCCGTGCTCCACTACCGCGAGACGCGCACGCTCCAAGTCCTCACCGGGCCGCCGTTCTCCAAGGCGCGCGACCGCGAATATGCCGAGCACGTCCTCGCCCCCGGCACGCGCTCCGTGATCTGCGGCGGCACGACCGCCGAGATCGTCGGCCGCGAGCTCGGCCGTCCGCTCACGATGTCGCTGGAACACCTCGACCCCAACATCCCGGCCACCTCTGAAATGGAGGGCGCGGCGCTCGTGACCGAGGGGTGCATCACCCTTTCGGCCGCGGCCGACATGCTCCAGAGCGGCGAGGTGCCCGTCTGCGCCAACGGCGCCACCCGCCTGCGCGACCTGTTCCTGCACAGCGACCGCATCGTTTTTCTCGTCGGCACCGGCGTCAACCCCGCGCACCACGACCCGGGCCTGCCCGTCGAGCTCGAGATCCGCCGCACCTTGGTCCGGCGCCTCAAGCGCCTGCTCGAAGAGCAGTATTTCAAACAGGTCATGATCCGTTTCTATTAGGAGCACACCCATGGTCCACCTTCAAATCTGTCAAGGCACCACCTGCTACGTGATGGGCGCGGCCCAGCTCGCCTCGCTGGCCACAACCTTGCCCGACGACCTGCGCGGCCGCGTGCGCGTCACCGGCTGCCGCTGCCTGGGGCTTTGCCGCGACGGCGCCTTCGGCGGCGCGCCCTACGTCACCCTCGACGGCGAGCCTCTCGCCTGCGCCACGACCGAGTCCGTCCTCGCCGCGCTCCGCGCCCGCCTCGCGTGACGCCTTTATCCACACTTCATGAAGTGTGGATAAAGGCGCGCACCCCGGCATTTCCACCCTTTCAGGTACGCCCTGTTTTGCCATGAAACTGAACAACGAATCCGACCGCGTCAAACGCGAAGTCCTCGTCCGGGCGGCCCGCGCCCTGCTCGCCGGCGCCCCCGAGGCCCTCGACCGCATCCCGCTCGACATGCGGCCCAAAGGCAAGCCCTTCTCGCGCTGCTGCGTCTACAAAGACCGCGCCGCCCTGCGCTACCGCGTGATGGCGGCGCTCGGCTTCCGCGTGGAGGACGAATCCGACGAGCTCAAGCCGCTCGCGGCCTACGCCGCAGAGGTCCCCTCCCGCATCCGCAACCCGGAGCCCTTCATCTCCATTCTCGCCGAAGGCTGCTCCGCCTGCCTCGAAAGCCAGACCACCGTGACCAACCTGTGCCGCAGCTGTCTCGCCCGCCCCTGCGTCGGCAACTGCCCCAAGCAGGCGGTCCACATCAAGAACGGACGCGCCGAGATCGACCGCGACAAGTGCGTGAACTGCGGCCTTTGCGCCAAGGCCTGCTCGTTCCACGCGATCGTCCAAGTCCCGCTCGCCTGCGCCGACGCCTGCCCCGTGGACGCGGTCGGCAAATCCGACGACGGCCGGGTCGTCATCGACCACGAGCGCTGCATCCGCTGCGGCCGCTGCCAAAAGGCGTGTCCGTTCGGCGCGATCATGGCGTGCAGCCAGCTGGCCGACGTGATCCTCAAGCTCAAGGCGGGGCGCACCGTCATCGCCCTCCCGGCCCCGGCCTTGGCGGGCATCTTCCCCAATGACCGCTCCCAGTTGTACGGCGCGCTGCGGGCCCTCGGCTTCGCGGCCGTCTACGAGGTCGCCGCCGGCGCGGACGAGACCGCCCGGCGCGAAGCCGCCGAGCTGGCCGAGCGGCTCGCGGCCGGGGACGCCTTCATGACCACCTCCTGCTGCCCAGCCTGGACCGAAACCGTCAAGCGCCTCCTCCCGGAGCTTGCCCGCTTCGTCTCGCACACCCCCTCGCCCATGCGCCTCGCGGCCGCCCTGGCGCGGGCCGACCACCCCGAGGCCGTCTTGGTCTTCATCGGCCCCTGCGCGGCCAAGCGCACGGAGGCCTCGTTGGCCGGCGACCCCGACCACGTGCTGACGGCCGAAGAGCTCGGCGCCCTGCTGGTGGCGGCGGGCATCGACGTGGACGGCTGCGCGCCGGCCGATGCCGTGCGCGCGGGGTCGCGCGCCGGCCTGCGCTTCGCGGCCAGCGGCGGCGTGGCCGCAGCCGTGGCCGGACGGTTCGACTCAGGCGTCGCGCCCAAGCCCTACGTCATCAACGGGCTCTCGCCCAAGATGATCCGGCTGCTGGCCACCTTCGCCAAGACCGGCAAGGCCCCCGGCCAGCTCGTCGAGGTCATGTGTTGCGAAGGCGGCTGCACCGCGGGCCCTTGCAGCTTCGAGGATCCGGCGCGCGCCGCCGCCCGCCTCAACGCGCTTGCGTAATCAACGACAGGGGGCCGACGCGACAACCGCAGCAGGTCTCAAGGCGCTCCTGTCCAGCGCGCGGCTCCGCGTCAGCCCCCATTATCCGCATACGTTTCGGCATCCCGTATGTCTTTCAACGCGACGCAGAGCGGCCATGCTGCGGCGGGGGCAAACGCGAAATCAATCCAGAACCAGCACCACGGAAGCCCGCGGACCGGAATGCAAATCCCCGCCAGCACCGGGATCAGCGCGCACATGATGAGGCCGCACTGGACAATCCATTTGTTGCGGACCGGATCCCGGATCGCACCCGCGAAGAGATACAAAGGGACAGGTAATTAGAAAAGAGGGCTTGCCGATTGGGTGCCGGGGGTGATAAGGTGGCGGCGTTTTCGGGATTTGGCTGTGCGTTTGGG
>SABN01000249.1 GCA_009928955.1 Opitutia bacterium
TGGGATGTTGACCGCCTCGCCTCGGTCGAAACCGTGGACGCCTCCGGCTCTCGCCTCACCGCCTATGCCTACAACCTTCAGAGCATGGTGACGGGGGCCACCACCTACAGCAATGCAGCCGGGAGTCAACTGTCTTCGCCAGACTTTTTGCGGCATACCGCAAAAAGGGGGGTGATGGGCAGAAAAAGATTTGGGGGGCGGGGGAAAAGGAAAAGAGGGAAGAGGGGGGCGCGGGTGCGTCCCCTTGAACCGGGAACTATCGGCAGGCGAGTCGTTCAGGTTGTCGCGGGCGCGGACCGCATCCCGGCGGCGCGCTCCCCGCGCCACCGCGCCGCGACCCTGTCCATGTGAGCGAAGAGTTTGCGCATGACGCAGACCAACGCGGCCTTCCTGGGTTTTCCCGCGCCGACCAGCCGTTCATAGGACGGCTTGAGTTCGGCGTTGAAGTGGGCGGCTGAGAGCGCGGCCATGTACAGGACCCTGCGGAGGTTGAAACGCCCCCCGCGGATGTGGCGGGGAGCACGGATCGTCCCGCTGCCCTCCGGATGAGGCGCGAGGCCCGCCAGCGAGGCCGACCTGCGCCTTCCGAGCGTCCCGAGTTCGGGGACCAGGGCACAGACCAGCATGGCGGTCAGTTCGCCCACGCCGCTGATCTTGGCGAGTTCCGCGCAGACGCCGGCGGTGTCCGCGTCGGCGTCCCGCAGCTCGCAAAGCCTTGCGTCGACGGCGGCGATCCTCAGCCTCAGCGTCCGGATCTGGGCGCGGACGGTTTTCCGGGCGCTGGCCGAGCCCGCGCCCTCGAGGAACCCGAGAAGGGCGGTGAGCTGCTTGCCCAGCAGGGCGCGCAGCCCGGCCAGTTCCCGCGACTCTTCCCCTCCCTCGCGCGGCGGCGTGTCCGGGCGGGGCCTGCGGTGCTCGGCGAAAAGCCGGATCATCCGGGCGTCGACCGGATCGGTCTTGGCCGCGACCGACATCGCCCGGGCGTACAGCCGGACTCTATGGGGGTTGAGGGTGGACACCGGGACGCCCGCGGCCAAGCACGCCCCGGCCAGGTTCCGCCCGTACGGGCCGGTGGACTCGAAGCACACGTGCGGGGAACTCCCCGCCGGCAGCTTCACGGCCAGCGCGGCCAGTGCCCGCCGGACCGCGGCCGGCGTGTTTTTCACGTCGCCCGAGAAGAAGCTCCCCGCGTCGAAACGCAGCGAAGCTTTGGAAACGTCAACTCCGACATAGACAACCGTGCCGTCGTTCATGCATACTCTCCGCTTGTCTGCGTGCTCGGTGCTCGCGCACCGGCACTCGCAACTGTTCAGGCTAAGCATGAAAAGGCCGGGACGGCTGACTCCCAGAGACGCTCGCAGCACCGCCGCGGCGTAAGCGCGGGCAGGCCGTCTCCGGCCGACCTCCGCGGGAGTTGCAACTCCCGCGGAGGGTCTTCCGACACCTACCGGAAAACGTCCCCATTATTACATGTTTTTGCCAGACAAGCGCGGGCGTCCCCGCCCGCACCGAGAAAGGTCGCGCGCGATTCAGATGCGCGGTCTGGCGCTCAATGAATACGCGCTCAGCCTTTTACACGAAACGT
>SABN01000250.1 GCA_009928955.1 Opitutia bacterium
GTGAAGATGCAGCAGGTCTTGGACTTGTCGAGGATGCCGGTCATCTTGCGCATGGCCTGGCTCATCAGGCGCGCCTGGAGGCCGACGTGCGAGTCGCCGATCTGGCCTTCGAGCTCGGCGCGCGGGGCGAGGGCGGCGACGGAGTCCACGACGATCACGTCGAGGGAGTTCGAGCGGATGAGCTGGTCGGCGATGATGAGGGCTTCCTCGCCGGAGTCGGGCTGGGAAACGAGCAGGTTGTCGATGTCCACGCCGATCTTCCGCGCGTAGCCGGGATCGAGGGCGTGCTCGGTGTCGATGAACGCGCACATGCCGCCGTTCTTCTGGGCCTCGGCGATGATGTGGAGGACGAGGGTGGTCTTGCCGGAGGATTCGGGGCCGAAGACCTCGATGATGCGGCCGCGGGGTACGCCGCCGATGCCCAGGGCCATGTCGAGCGTCAGCGCGCTGGTGGAGATGGCCGGGATCTTGGCGACGGCGCCTTCGCTCCCGAGGCGCATGATGGCGCCTTCGCCGAATTCCTTCTGGATCTGCGCGAGGACGGCGGAGAGGGCGGGGGGCAGGTTGGCGTTGGGGTCTTTTTTGGCGGCGGCGGGCGTCTTGGGGGCCATGGCGATTCTCCTGTTTCTGAACGATTGTTCAACACGCTAGCACGGGCGCAATCCGGTGTCAACCGGGCATTTTTCGCATAAACCGGGGGCCGGTTCAAGCGCTCCCGGCCGGCCGGAGCGGCTGCCGGGGCCGCTCGCGCAACGAAATCGGCGGCAGGGAGTTGGCGGAAACCGCGCCGGTCTGGTAAGGTGGCTCCCGACAACCAAGGAAACAGGAGCTCACATGAAGCGGACGTGGATCGTTTGGGGTTTGGCGGCGGGCGTGGCCGTCGCGGGCTGCGGCAAGAAGGCCGAAGAAAAGCTGTCGGAAAAACTGACGGAGAAGCTGCTCGAAAAGAGCCTGGCCAAGGACGGCGTGAAGGCCAAGGTGGACATCTCCGGCAACCAGATGTCGTTCACGACGACGGATGCCGACGGCAAGCAGGCCCACGTGAAGATGGACGGGGACTCGCTGGTCGTCGAAGGCCCGGACGGCGTGGAGACCTTCCGCGCGGGCGGCGCCGGCGACATGCCGAAGGATTTCCCCGCCGACGTCTACGTCCCGGCCGGCGCGGACGTCGTGTCCTCCATCAGCACGCCCAGCGGCGCCAACCTGACGCTGAAGAGCGCCAGTTCCAAGGCCGACGTCGTCGTCAAGTACGCCGCCGAAATGAAGGCCCAGGGCTGGACGAACGAGACCACGATGGACATGGGCGAAACCGCCATGCTCTCCTTCGCGAAAGGCAACCGCCAGGCCAGCGTCATCGTGCAGGTCGAAGAGGGCGCCACCGCCATCAACCTGACGGTGGGGACGAAATAGGTCCGGAAAACCCACGTTGAAGCGTGGACTACATACGAAGAAGGGGATGGGGATTGGGTACGTAGTCCAGCCTTCAGGCTGGGACCGGAAAGCCCACGCTAAAGCGTGGACTACATACGAGGGAACACGCGGAAGCGAGATCTAGTACGTAGTCCAGCCT
>SABN01000251.1 GCA_009928955.1 Opitutia bacterium
CGGAGCGAGAGGACGTTGCCGATATCCACGAGGGCGTTGATCGACGGAAGCTCCTGCCCCTTCGCGACGCGGCGCGCCATGGCCTCGATGGAAGATCGGAACTCGGCGGGCTTCACGCCCGTCTTCCGGAACGCCTCCCGCCACGAAGCGATGCGCGGGTGCTCCGCGATGTTACCGGAGCCGAGCTTTCCGCGCAGCTGCTCCTCGGCCTCGCGGAGCAGCGCCACAAGCTCCGCCGGAGAGGGGCCGTTCTTCACGCCGCGCGCGACCACGACTCCCCGGACGTAGTCGGGGAACGGGGTGAATACGTCGTCGGTGATGCTGTAGAAGAGCTCCTTCATGCGCGACCTCCTTATCTGCCCGAGGGCTGGATCGCCTTCGGAACCACTTCTTCGGGGATGGCGCACCGGTACGAAGCGCCGTCAAGACGGGCGCGAAGTTCCTCCTTCGCCGCGTCGATCAGAGAGGGGTCGTCGAGCAGGTCGACCGCCGCCGCCGCGAGGATCTTCCCCGCGTGGAGCATCCCCTTGTGCGCAAGCGGGGTGACCCCCGAGGAGACGATCTGCCACGAGTGCCCCGGAGTGTGGTTGGGCCACGTCGCCACCCAGGCCTGGCATGTGGGGACGATCCAGCTCACGTCGCCGACGTCGGTCGATCCGGGGAGGACGAAGTCGCTCTCTCCGTAGGGAAGCGCCTCGTCCGCGATCGGGCGCTCGCGGAGGCGTTTCGCGGCATCTTTGCCCGCCGCTCCCCCCGGCGCGGAGTACTGGTCGAGGTCGGAACTGCGCTCGGAGGGCGCGATCCCGTCGAAGATCGCCCGGGCGAAGGAGATTTCCTCCTCGGCGTACTCCGGCACGCCGAGCTCGGCGAAGTTCCGTTCGAGCACGCGTTCGAGCACGTTGTTCTGCACCACGTTGGCGCACGCCTTGATGAAGCGGATCTCAAGCTCCGTCTCCGTCATCAGGGCCGCGCCGCGCGCGATCTTGTTCACCCGCTCGTAGATCTCCTCTACCTGCGGGGTGCGCGGGGCGCGGAGCAGGTAGAGCGCCTCGGCCTTCGGCTGCACCACGTTGGGCGAGAACCCGCCCGAGTCGGTGATGGCGTAGTGCATCCGCGCCTCGGGGATGACGTGCTCGCGCAGGTAGTTCACGCCCACGTTCATCAGCTCCACCGCGTCGAGCGCGCTCCGCCCGAGGTGCGGGCAGGCAGCGGCGTGGGCGCTCTTCCCCTTGAAGCGGTAGGCGACCTGGAAGTTGGCCAGCGAACTGAAGGGGAAGACCGCGTTCACCGAGCCGGGATGCCACGTGAGCGCGGCGTCCACGTCGTCGAAGACGCCCGCCCTCGCCATGAAGGCCTTCCCCGAACCGCCCTCCTCGCCGGGGCAGCCGTAGTAGCGCACCGTGCCGCCTTTTCCGCTGTTCTTCAGGTACTCCCTGAAGGCGACGGCGGCGGCGAAGGCCCCCGCGCCGAGGTTGTTGTGGCCGCATCCGTGGCCGTTCCCGCCGGGGACCAGCGGCTCCTTCACCGCGACGCCGCCCTTCTGGCTCAGCCCGGAGAGCGCATCGTAC
>SABN01000252.1 GCA_009928955.1 Opitutia bacterium
TTTTCCACGCAATGGAAAATATTTTTCCACAGCGTGGAAAACGGCCGGGCGGCGGCCAAACCGGGGGGGGGCGGCGCTGATCGTGGCGCTGTGGACGGTGCTGATCCTGGGCATGCTGGTCGGGGGGCTGGCGTACGAGATGCACATCGAGGCGGGGATCACGTCGTACGCGCGCAAGCGGCTGAAGGCGCAGGTGGCGGCGCGCGGCGGGGTTGAGTACGCGAAGTTCCTGCTGGCGAAGAGCTTCGAGACCAGCGCGTTCGAGGAGGGCGACGAGGAGAAGGAGGCGTTTCGCGTCCTCGCGAAGAATCTGGAGCGGGGCATCGGCATTTCGGGCGCCCAGGTGGAGATGGGCGAGTCGACGGCGGCGGTGGACATCCTGCCGGAGGCGGGGCGGCGGAACGTGAACACGCTCGGGGACGAGGATTGGGAGGAGCTGCTGGACCAGGCCGGCGTGCCGGAGGAGAAATGGCCCGAGCTGATCGATTGTTTCATGGATTGGACGGACGAGGGCGACGAGCACCGCCTGAACGGGGCGGAGGAGGGGGACGCGTTCTACAAGGAGCAGGGCTATGCGCCGAAGAACGCGCCGCTGGACACGGTGGACGAGTTGCTGCTGATCAAGGGCTTCACGCCGGCGATCGTGTACGGGGGGCCGCCGCCGGACCCCAAGAGCGAGGCGCTGCGCGGGATCGCCCATCTGCTGACGACGTTCGGCGACGGCAAGGTGAACGTGAACACGGCGTCGCGCGAGGTGCTGCTGACGCTCGTCACCCGCAGCGGCAAGCGGATGACCGAGTATGAGGTGGAGGATCTGCTGAAGTACCGCCTCGGGGACGACGGTCTCCCCAACACGAAGGACGACGGCTTCGAGAGCGCGCAGGAGGCCATCGGCAAATCCGGCATGGATCCGGGGTTTGCCGATCTGATCTCGGTGTCGGACCGGCGGTTCGTCCGCGTGGTGTCCATCGGCGAGAACCACGGGGTGAAGAGCGGGGTGTGGGCGGTGTTCGAGGTGGGCGAGAAGAAAGTGACGCCGATCTATTGGCGCGAGGAGCAGATGCAGTAGGGGGGGGCGGGGCGCGAAAAAGCGGAAATCGGGGGTTGACGGCGCCGGCGGGAATCGATAACTTTCACGAAACCATAAAAGTTTAACCCATGGATTCACTCCCGAAAAAAGAAACGGACGGCGCGGCGGTCAAGCAGCGGCTGGTGGCGACGGGGGGGCGGCTGGCGCAGGAGTTCGGGTTCAACCGGGTGGCGGGGGAGGTGCTGGCGAGCCTGTACCTGACGGAGGGGGAGGCGTCGCTGGACGAGCTGGAGAAGGAGCTGCGCCTGAGCAAGGCGGCGGTGAGCCTGGCCTCGGCGCAGCTGGAGCGGCTGGGGCTGATCCGCCGGGTGCGGAAGGCGGGGGACCGCAAGCGGTACTACCGGAGCGCGGACGACATCGGGTCGGCGCTGCGCCATGGCATCTTGAAGCTGGCGCGGTCGAAGATGGCGGTGCTGGAGACGGACCTCGGGCAAGCGGACGCGGCGCTGGCCGGCCTGAAGAAGGATCCGGAG
>SABN01000253.1 GCA_009928955.1 Opitutia bacterium
TTGCGATAGTTTTCCCCGCGTTGATACAACTCTGGCTGTTCTGTGAGAGTGGGTTTTTCCCACTCTTTTGCGTATCGGGAGTTGCGGTGTGCGTTGCTTTTCCCCCGTTTGGGGAGGAGGTTGAAATATGAACAACGAATTGCTGGCGGTATTTGAATATATGGAGCGGGAGCGCAAGCTGGACCGCGAAACCCTCGCCGAACTGGTGGAGTCCTCGCTGCAGGTGGCGGGCCGAAAAAGCATCGGCCGCGTCCGGGACCTGCGCGTGGAGATCAATCGCAAAACCTTGGAGATCAAGGCGTTCGCCAGCATCCAGGTCGTGGATTTCGTGCGCAACCGCGCGGAGGAGATCTCCGTCGGCGAAGCCCAGGCGAAGTACCCCGGCAAGAACTACCAGCTGGGCGACCTGATCGAGATCGAGGTCACGCCGCGCAATTTCGGGCGCATCGCCGCCCAGACGGCCAAGCAGGCCATCATCCAGAAGCTGCGCATGGCGGAGAAGGACAAGGTGTTCGCCGCGTACAAGGACCACGTGGGCGCGATCGTCACCGGCACCATCCGGCGCTTCGACCGCAGCGACGTCATCGTGGACCTGGGCGACGCCGAAGGCCTCATGCCGAGCAAGGAGCGGGTGCCCAGCGAGGAATACCAGATGGGGGACCGCATCCGGTTCCTGCTGCTGAACCTCGATGCGCAGGCCCAGGGCACCCAGCTGACCTTGTCGCGCGCCAATCCCGATTTCATCAAGAAGCTCTTCGAGCTGGAGGTCTCCGAGATCGCCGACGGCACCGTCGAGATCAAGGGCATCGCCCGCGAGGCGGGCTTCCGCACCAAGATCGCCGTGCACTCGAACGACGAGAAGGTCGATCCCGTCGGCGCGTGCGTCGGCCTGCGCGGCCAGCGCGTCAAGAACATCGTCCGCGAACTGTCGGGCGAGAAGGTGGACATCGTCAAGTGGAGCACCGACGTCAAGACGTTCGTGACCAACTCGCTGGCGCCCGCCAAGCTGCTGCGCCTGGAGATCGAGGAGGCCGAGAACACCGTGCGCGTCATCGTCGAGGCCGAACAGCTCTCGCTGGCGATCGGCAAGAAGGGCCAGAACGCCCGCTTGACCGCCAAGCTGACCGGCTGGAAGGTCGACATCCAGAAGGACGAGAACGACATCACGTTCGAAGAGCGGATCACGCGCGCCACCGACCAGCTGGCGGCGGTCGAGGGCATCGGCCGCGACCACGCCGCGAAGCTCGTCGGGGCCGGATTCCTCACCCTCGAGGGCATCTTGGCGGCGGACATCCAGGACCTGGTGGATGTCGAAGGATTCGATGCCGACATCGCCGAGCAGGTGCGGGCCGCGGCGGAAGCCGCGTTCGAACGCGAAAACGGAAAGGCGGCCGAGTGACCATGAGAATCTGCGATCTAGCCAAGGAATTGATGACCACGGGCAAGGAGCTCCTGAGCCTCCTGCAGACCCGCGGATGCAGCGTGCGCAGCACGCAGGCGAACCTGACCCCCGAACTGGAGCAATATCTGCGCGACGAGATCCGGCGCATCTATTATGCCC
>SABN01000115.1 GCA_009928955.1 Opitutia bacterium
GGGCCAGGCGGCCTCCAGCGCGAGGAGGCCGGCCCGGGCCATTTGCCAGCGTCCCTGGGTGGTGTCGTTGGGGGGGGGCGCCGGGGCATCGGCGGCGAGGAGGATCCAACCGGGCGCGTTGCGCGCGGACTCCAGATAGCAGTCCATGTGGTCGACCGAAGAAGCGTTCGCGGTCTGCGAGATGAGCAGGATGCTCCATTCCTTCTGCGGATCGAAATCGGGAGGGGTCCAGAGGCCGACGACGGCTTCGGTGGCTTCGTTGCCGGCCTTCTTGAGGCCGGCAATGGCGTCCTTTTCGAGCGGCGCGCGGAAGACGGTTTTCTCCCCGAGGCGGATTTCCGTTCCCGCCACGACGAGGGGAGGCGGCGCGGGGGCGGGGGAGCTTTCCGGGGCGGCGGCGACCTCCGCGCCTTCCGGCGCGGGGGCGGGCGTGGCGAATTCTGCGGGGGGCGGCGGTTCCGCGGCGACCGGGCCGAAGGCTTCATCCAGCAGCGACTGGTCCGCGGCGGAGAGTTTCGTCCGGACGATCCGGAGGCGCTCGCCATCCCGCTTCCGCAAGACGACGGCGTCGTCCGAGACTTCGACGAAGACGGCCATGAGTTGCGCGCCGGACGCGGAGGTCCAGATGCGGGGGCGGGCCAACTCGTTCGTATCCGCGAATCCCTGCGCGGCCGCCGCGAGCAGCGCCGCCGCCAGCAGCCATCGTCCGGTTCTGTTCATGGATTATCCTCCGAGGGGATGGGGGGATGGGGCGGCATTTCGATCCAGCGGGTGGGCGAGGGCGCCTGCCGGTCGCGCGTGGCGGCATAGACCGTGGCGAGCCGGTCCTGGTCCTCGGGGTTCGTCAGGCGGGCGAGGCCGCGCTGGTAGAAGCCGTTGGCCCGCGCCGGGTCCTTGAGGTCCGCGAGGGCGATCTCGATCATTTCCAGATGGGGCGTGATCTCTTCGGGAAAGGCCTCGGCGATCTTTTCGTATTCGGCGATGGCCTCTTCGGGCAATCCCCGGACGCGGCGGGATTGGGGGATGCCGTACATCGGCAGGGGCTTCTCATTGTATTGTCTCGGCCAGAACAGGCTGCCCATCGGCTCCGCGAGCAGGCGGGCGACCGGTCCGGCGATGAAAATGGCGGCGATCAAGAAGAAAAGAAACCCGAGGAGCATGGTTCCCGCGTCGCCCGCGCCCAACAGGACGCCGACGCCGATGGCCATCGCCACGGCGGCGGGGACGCCCCGCCGCAGAAGGGCCCACAGGATGCTTTTGGCGTCGGCGTTCATGGGCGGGCGGCCTAGTCCCGGATCACGAAGAGCTTGTGGACGGTCCACCAGAGGCCCTGGAAGACGTAGCCGAGCGGGCCGAGGATTTCCTTCCGGTGGAAATCCAGGTCGAGGGAGGCGAAATCGACCTGGCCCTTGAGGGACTTGATCCGGGCCTCCATCGAGTCGATGTCGCCTTGGACGCGGTTCAGTTCGGTTTCGATGGCGAGGAGGTCCTTGACCTCGGTGGCCTTGTCGAGCAGCTGGCGGAGGCGGTCGCGCAGGACGATCCGGTTCTTCAGGCGGGCGTCGGTGTCGATGTATTGCTCGGTGACGTCTTCATTCTCCAGATGGCGGGAGGTGACTTCGCCCAAGGTTGCCGCCGCTCCGACGGCGCTGGTGAATGAGTTGACCGGGATGCGGAGCTTGAGGGAGGCGTAGCCATCGAACCCGTCGGATTTGTATTCCGCATATCCGCCATGCTTCGCGGCGATGGCCTCGGCCTGGGCGAGGGCGTTGCTGACGTTCCACACGTCGATGGACAGGCGGGCCTTCCAGACCAGCATCCGGTCTGGCGGCGCGGTCCGGTTTCGCACGGCCAGCGATGCCGGCGCCGTGACGGCGTCGGCCATCTCGCAGGCGATCGAATAGCCATGCGCCTTGTTTTTCTTCGAGACGCACCCGGCCGCGAGGGCCACGAGGCCGAGCAGGGCCATCGAACGCCAAATCCGTTTGTTCATGGATTTTCCTTCCGTTCCACCGGGCAAAGCGGTTTATCAACAAGCCGATCCAACGGATGGGAGGATAATGAGGGGCGCGCGGCGCGTCAATGGGGAAGGAGGAAGGGGCTTGTGCCGCGCCAAAACGCAGGGGGCGCGGGATTCGGGGTTGAATGGAGGCGGGGTGCGGATATAGAGTGGCCGGATCATGAGCAAAGCGAAGAAGCCCGAGAACCGCGTCTGGAATCCGGCGTGCGAATGCCTGCCGAGGAAGGACTTGGAAGCGCTGCAGGTGAAGCGCCTGAAGAAGGTCGTGAAGACGGCGTGGGAGAAGGTGCCGTACTACCGGAAGAAGATGGAGGCGGCGGGGGTCGCGCCGCAGGACATCCGGTCGCTGGCGGATCTTTCCAAGCTGCCGTTCACGACGAAGGACGACCTGCGGGGCTGCTTTCCGTACCGCGCGTTCGCGGTGCCGATGGAGGAGGTCGTGCGCATCCACGCGTCGTCGGGGACGACGGGGCAGGCGACGGTGGTGGGCTACACGAAGCGCGACATGGCGACATGGTCGGAGCTGATGGCGCGGCTGCAGACGGCGGCGGGGATGACGAAGCGCGACATCGTGCAGATCGCGTTCGGCTACGGATTTTTCACGGGCGGGCTGGGGCACCACTACGGGGTGGAGACGGTGGGCGCGGCGGTGCTGCCGGTGTCGTCGGGCAAGAGCGAGCGGCAGATCCAGATCATGAAGGACTACGGCTCGACGGTGCTGATCTGCACGCCGTCCTACGGGATGTATCTGGCGGAGCTCATTGGCCAGCTCGGCGTGCGTTCGGACCTGAAGCTGCGGCTGGGGCTGTTCGGCGGCGAGGCGTGGACGGACGCGATGCGCCAGGCGCTGCAGAAGCATCTGGGGGTGTTCGCGACGGACAACTACGGGCTGAGCGAGGTGATGGGCCCGGGCGTGTCGTGCGAGTGCGTGGAGCAGCACGGGCTGCACATCGCCGAGGACCATTTCCTGCCGGAGCTGATCGATCCGGCGACGGGCGCGCCGGGGGCGGACGGCGCGGCGGGCGGCGAGTTGGTGTTCACGACCCTGACGAAGGAGGCGATTCCGGTGGTGCGCTACCGGACGCGCGACCTGTGCCATTTCCTGCCCGGCGACTGCCCCTGCGGGCGGACGGGGCGGCGGATGAGCAAGGTGTCGGCGCGCAGCGACGACATGCTGATCATCCGGGGCGTGAACGTGTATCCGCAGCAGATCGAGGAGGCGCTGCTGTCGATCGAAGGCGTGGCGCCGCACTACCAGATCGTGGTGAGCCGCGAAGGCGCGCTCGACGAGCTGGAGGTGCTGGTGGAGATATCGGAAGGCATTTTCTTCGACCAGATGTGGAAGCAGCAGGAGATGAAGCAGAAGATCGAGCACCAGCTGGAGACGTCGCTGGCGGTGCACGCGAAGGTGCGGCTGGTGGAACCCGGCAGCACGCCCCGCTCGGAGGGCAAGGCGGTGCGGGTGATCGACCAGCGGAAGAAAGGCTGACAGGCCCGGGCCGCATGAGCGGGGAGGACAGCTTGCGGGGGAAGTCGGCGCTGGTGACGGGCGGCTCGCGGCGCCTCGGGGCGGCGATCTGCCGCGAGCTGGCGGCGCGGGGGGCGGGGGTGGTGGTGCACTACCGGCATTCGGAGGCGGAGGCCATCGCGATGAACCGCGTGCTGCAGCACGGCGTGTTCTCGGTGCGCGGGGATCTGGCGAACCCGCAGGAGCGCGCGTGGGTGTTCCGCGAGGCGGCGGAATGGATGGGGCGGGTGGACATCTTGGTCAACAACGCGGCGCGGTTCGCGCGCGACGGCGAAATCGACCCGGCGCGGTTGCGCGCGGTCAATGTCGAGGCGCCGCTGGATTTGGCGCGGATGCTGGCGGCGCAGGCGGGGGGGGGGTGCGTGATCCAGATGTTGGATGCGCGCATCGCGCGGCCGGCGGAAGGGCCCTTCCGGGCCTACGCGGCGACGAAACACGAGCTGGCGGAATCGGTGGCGCGGCTCGCGCGGGAGTGGGCGCCGGGCACGCGCGTGAACGGCGTGGCCCCGGGGCCGGTGCTGGTGCCCGAAGGCGCGCGCGAAGCGGCCGGCGCGCTTCCGTTGGGCCGGCGGCCGACGCCGGAGGACGTCGCGCGCGCCGTGGCATTCCTGGCGGAGAACGAGTCGGTGACGGGCCAGATCCTGTTCGTGGACGGCGGCCAGCATCTGGGGAAAGGCTGAAGAACGGGAGATAAGATGAAGAAGCCAAAGGCGCTATTGAAATATGACGGGGAGGCAATCAGGCCGCAAATCATCAATGTTCGCAGGGAAAACGTCATCTTGGATTCCGATCTGGCCGCGCTCTACGGGGTGGCCACCAAGATGTTGAACCAAGCCGTAAAGCGGAATGCAGACCGGTTTCCGGCTGATTTTATGTTTCAGCTTGCACCGCATGAAGTTAAAAACTTGAGGTCACAATTTGTGACCTCAAGTTCGGGGCACGGCGGATCTCGATATCTTCCCTATGCCTTTACCGAGCACGGGGCGATCATGGCGGCCACGGTGTTGAACAGTCCGCGGGCCGTCCAAATGAGCGTGTTCGTCGTGCGGGCGTTCGTGCGGATGCGGGCGGCGTTGTCGGACACGGCGGCGCTGGCGCGCAAGCTCGCCACCTTGGAGCGCGAAGTGAAGGCGCGGCTGGACACCCATGACGCGGCGATCGTGGACGTGTTGCGCCGGTTCATGGAGATCCTCGATCCGCCGGCGCGGCCGGAACCGCCGCCCAAACCGATCGGCTTCGGCGTGAAGGAACGCCCCGCGCGATATGGAACGAAGAAGAAATGTGCCTGAACCCCGAACCCTGAACCCCTTCTCCCTCTCCTATGCCTAAGAACAACATTCCGATCGACACGACGGGGCTGCCGCAGCTGGACGCGGCGCTGACGGGGATCCTGGCGGGCGACAACATCGTTTGGAACGTGGATGACATCGAGCAGTACCGGAAGCTCGCGACGCCGTACGCGGAGGCGGCGAAGCGCGACGGGCGCAAGTTGGTCTATTTCCGCTTTGCGCGGCACGAGCGGCTCGTGCCGGAGGGATTCTGCGAGGAGTGCCGGCTGGACGCGGCGGCGGGCTTCGAAGTCCTCCTGCACCGGATCCACGAAGTGATCGGCGAAAAAGGCCTCGGCGCGTACTACCTGTTCGACTGCCTGTCGGACCTGGCGACGAACTGGTGCTCGGACGCGATGCTGGGCAATTTCTTCCTGCTGACGTGCCCGTATCTTTACCGGCTGGAGACGATCGCCTATTTCGGGCTGCTGCGGGGGCGGCACTCGCGGCACGCGGTGGATCCGGTCCGCACCACCACCCAGCTGTTCATGGAGGTCTACGGCCACGGCGGAAAGCTGTTCGTGCTGCCGATCAAGACGCAGTTCCGCCATTCGCCGACGATCCACCTGATGCTGGAGTGGGACGGCGCGGAAGCCTTTTCCACGGTGCGGTCGAGCGCGCTGCTGACGCAGGTGATGGGGCGGGTGCAGCCGAATTCGGCGCACATCGAGACCTACGGCGACGACGTGGTGCGGCGTGCCGAGGAGTGCCTCCGCGCCGGCGGCGGGCGGGGGCCCGCGGCGGAGCCGCTCCGGAGCGAGCTCGTCGGCATGATGATCACGCGCGACGAATCGATCCTGCCGCTCGTGGACAACTACCTGACGCTGGAAGACGTGCTGGAGGTGCGCTGGCGCATGTTCGGCACGGGGCTGATCGGCGGCAAGGCGGTGGGCATGCTCGTGGCGCGGAAGATCGCGGAGCGCGAGAGCCCCGAGCTGGGCGCGAAGCTGGAGGCGCACGACTCGTTCTACATCGGCTCCGACGTGTTCTACAGCTTCCTGGTCCGCAACGGGCTGTGGGAGATCCGCGAGAAGCAGCACTCGCCGGACACGTTCCTCGACGGCGTGGAGGAGGCGCAGGAGCGCATCCTGAACGGGAAGTTCTCGGCCTACGAGATCTCGCTGTTCGAGAAGATGCTGGACTATTTCGGGCAGTATCCGGTGATCGTGCGGTCGAGCTCGCTGCTGGAGGACGCCTACGGCAACGCGTTCGCGGGCAAGTACGAGAGCGTGTTCTGCGCGAACCAGGGCGCCCTGGCGGAGCGGCTGCGGGCGTTCCTCGACGCGATCCGCGCGGTCTACGCCAGCAGCATGAGCCGCGAGGCGCTGTCCTACCGCGAGCGGCACGGGCTGCTGAAGCGCGACGAGCAGATGGCGCTGCTGGTGATGCGCGTGACGGGCGAGCTGCAGGGCCGCGCGTTCTATCCGCACCTGGCCGGGGTGGGGTTCTCCTACAACCCGTTCGTGTGGGGCCCCGAGATCGACCCGAAGGCGGGCGTGCTGCGGCTGGTGTATGGCCTGGGCACGCGCGCGGTGGACCGCGTGGACGACGACTACACGCGCGTGGTGGCGCTCAACGCGCCGCTGCGCCGCCCCGAGGGCAGCCTCGACGAGATCGTCCGCCACACGCAGCGGCGGGTGGATTTCGTGGATCTGGAGGGCGGCCGCCTGGGGTCCGGCGAGTTTTCCGAGCTGATCGGGCGCGCGCAAGGCGTGCCGGTGGACCTGTTCACCACGGAGACGGACGGCGGCGGGCGCTTCCTGACGTTCGACGGCCTGCTGACGCGCACGGGGTTCGTGACGGATTTCCGGCGGCTGCTGCAGACGCTGGAGGGCGTCTACGGCAAGCCGGTGGACATCGAGTTCGCGGTGAATTTCCTGCCGGACGGGAAGGACTATTCGATCAACCTGCTGCAATGCCGCCCGCTGCAGGTGCAAGGCACGCACAACCCGGAAGTGCCGCAGGTGGAGTGTCCGGCGGCGGGCGAGCTGCTGGTGGGGAGCGGCGCGGTGGTGGGGCACAGCCGCGTGGAGCGGCTGGACTGGCTGGTGCTGGTGGTGCCGGAGGTCTTCGGGGCGATGCCCGAGCGCGACCGCTACGCGCTCGCGCGCGCGGTGGGCGCGGTGAACCGCGCGTTCGCCGCGGTGGAGGTCGGCGCGCTGGCGGTCGGGCCGGGGCGGTGGGGCACGCACATGGCCTCGCTCGGCGTCCCGGTGCGTTTTTCCGAGATCAGCCACATGACGGCGATCTGCGAGCTGATGATGATGCACGAGCACCTGACGCCGGACGTGTCGCTGGGCACGCACTTCTTCGGCGAGCTCGTGGAGATGAACGTCCTCTATTTCGCGCTCTTTCCCGGGCGGGAGGGGAACCGCCTGAACCTGGAGCCGGTGATGCGGGCGCCGAACCGCCTCGCGGAGCTCGCGCCGGAAGCCGCGGCGCTGGCGGCCGCGCTGCGCGTGGTGCGCGCGGACGACCTGAACCCGGATGGCGTCTGGCTGGTGGCCGACGGCGTCGAACGGACGGTGAACGTCAGCCTCTGCCCGCCGACGCTGCGCGGGTCCGTCGGCGTGTAGGCGAGTTCCCGCAGGGGGGGGCTCAGAGCTTTTCGCGCAGGAGGGCGGCGCAGGCGGGCATGTCGGGGACGCGCCAGGTGGCGGCGGTCGGTTCGGCGCCGGGATCGACGAGGACGGTGGCGGCGACGCCGGCGTTCCGGCCGGTCTGCACGTCGGATTCGCGGTCGCCGACCATCCAGGACTTCGCGAGGTCGAGGTGGTGCTTCTTCGCGGCGGTGCGGAGCATGCCGGGGTTGGGCTTGCGGTCGGGATGGGCGTCGTCGTCGGCGGGACAGACGAAGAGGTCGAGCAGGGCCAGCCCTTCGCGGGCGAGTTCGGCGCGGAGGTGCCGGTGCATGGCGTCGAGCTGCTCCGGAGGCGTGAGGCCGCGGGCGAGGCCGCGCTGGTTGGTGACGACGACGGCGGGGAGGCCCTTTTCGGCGGCGGCGCGGACGCAGTCGGCGAAGCCGGGCAGGAGATGGAAGTCGGCGAGGTGGTTGACGTAGCCGGGGCCGGGGCTGCGGTTGACGACGCCGTCGCGGTCGAAGAAGACGCAGGGGCGGAGGGCGGGCGCCATCGGCTCAGTATCCGGTTCCGCGGAGGATGGTGCCGACGGTCTTGAACATGATCTGGAAGTCGAGGCCGAGGGACCAGGTGTCGATGTATTTCAAATCGAGGCGCATCCACTCCTCGAAGCCGAGGGTGTTGCGGCCGCCGATCTGCCAGAGGCAGGTGCAGCCGGAGCGCCGCCAGGGCGGGCAGCGAGGTGCGACACACGACGGCGACGGTGTCGGCCGCCGCC
>SABN01000116.1 GCA_009928955.1 Opitutia bacterium
ACCACGCCCGGACCCGGAAATCCCGCACCCCCCGAAATCCCGGTTCTCCGCGGAATCCTCCCCGCCACCGTCCGACCTCCCCATTTCCAGACTTTATGAACTCTGAATGCCGGGTTTCCCCCGGAGGGGAGATTCCCCGACCAAGGCGGTGATGTTCCCGCCGGAATCCGCTTGATTTTGAATGTTCACACTTTATAAAGTCTGGAAACGATTCTGGAGGAGGTCGGACATGGAATTGCATCCCACGCTTTGGCGCACGTGCCGGGTTCTGGCAGGCCCCACCCGCTTGAACCTGCTCCGTCTCGTCGTGGCCACGCCGGGTCATACCGTCTCCCGGCTGGCGGAAGAGGCCGGCATCGGACTCTCCCGCGCCAGCCAAGAACTCCGGCGCCTCCAGTCCAGAGGACTGCTCCGCGCAACCCGCACCGGGTCTTTTGTCCACTATCTGCCTGAATCAGACCCCCAGGTTCCGGATGCCAAGCCCCTCCTCTTGGCGATGAAAACCGCCTTCGCGCAGGAATCCCCGTCGATGGATGAATCCATCGTCCGCATCGCCACCGCGCTATCCCATCCCCGCCGCATCCTCATCCTCCGGGAATTGCGGGGCGGCCCCCGCACCTTCCCCATGCTTCAAGCGGCCCTGCATATTTCCTTCGGCGCCCTTTTTCGGCATCTCCAAGTCCTCCAGGCGGGTCATTTGGTTCAACGCAAGGACTCGGGTTTCTGCATGGCCCGCAACGCCCACCCGCTGGCCAGATGCCTCGTGGACTTGGTCAAGGCCCCGGAAACACCCCGCTAGCCCCTTCCCATTTCCTGCCACCTATGGGAGAATGTAGCCCCGTCATGAAAATCCAACGCGCCCTCCTCAGCGTCTCCGACAAGACCGGCCTGATCGACTTCGCCCGCGGCCTCGCCGCCCTCGGCGTCGAGCTCCTGTCCACCGGCGGCACCGCCGCCGCCCTGCGCGACGCGAAAATCCCCGTCATCGATGTCTCCACCTTCACCGGCCATCCGGAGATCCTCGATGGCCGCGTCAAGACGCTCCATCCCAAAGTCCATGGCGGCATCCTCCAGCGCCGCGGCCACCCGGCGGACAGGGAAACCTGCGCGAAACTGGATCTGCCGCCCATCGATCTCGTCTGCGTCAATCTCTACCCCTTCGAGCAAAGTCCTTCGATCGAGAACATCGACATCGGCGGCCCCGCGATGCTCCGGTCCGCGGCCAAGAACCATGCGGACGTCATTGCATTGACGGATCCCGCCGACTACGCCCCCGTTTTGAACGCCCTCCGCGCCGAGGGCGACCTGCCGCTCGAACGCCGCCGCGCCCTCGCGCACAAGGTCTTTGCGCGCATCTCTTCTTATGACGGCGCCATCTCCGCTTGGTTCTCCGGCGCCCCCGCCCCTGAAATCCCCCTCCGCTACGGCGAAAATCCGCACCAATCCGCCACTTTCCGTCCCGACGCCCGTTCCCCCGCCGAGGCCACCCTTGCCGCCGCCCGCATCCTCCACGGCAAGGAAATGTCCTATAACAACTATGTCGACGGCGATGCCGCCCTCGAAGCCGCCCGCGAACTCCATGCCGCGCCCGCCGCCGTCATCATCAAGCACACCAATCCCTGCGGCGCCGCCACCGGCGAAACCCTCGCCGCCGCGCTCGCCGCCGCCTGGGAAGGCGATGTGGTCTCCGCCTACGGCTCCGTCATCGCCCTGACCCGCCCCGTCGATCTGGCCACCGCGCAAGTCCTCAAGGGCCGCTTCGTCGAAGCCCTCCTCGCCCCGGCCTTCGAACCCGACGCCCTTGCATTCCTGAAAGCCAAGTCCAAGGACATCCGGCTGATCTCCCTCGACCGCCCCTTGGCCGCCCCTCTCCCGCGCCGCCTCGTCCGCCAAATCAATGGCGGCACCCTCGCGCAGGATGCCGACGTGGGCGCGCCCGAAGGCTGGACCCTCGTCACGAAAACCCCCTTCCCCGAAGCCTTGCGGCCTGTCGCCGACTTCGGCATCCGCATCTGCAAACACCTCAAGTCCAACGCCATCCTCCTCGCTTGGGAACCCAGCCCCGGGTGCCACGCCCTCCTCGGCATGGGCGCCGGGCAACCCAACCGCGTCGACTCCATGCGCAAGCTCGCCCTTGAAAAGGCCCGCGAAAACATCGCCCGCCTCGGCCTCGATCCCCAAGCCGTCCTGGCCAAGACCGTCCTGATCTCCGATGCCTTCTTCCCGTTCCCCGACAACATCGAGGCCGCCGCCGCCTTCGGCATCCGCCACATCGCCGAGCCCGGCGGATCCAAGAAGGACGCCGATTGCATCGCCGCCTGCGATGCCGCCGGAATCGCCATGGTCTTCACCGGCTGCCGCCACTTCCGGCATTGATCCCCCCCTGTATTTATGGGAAAAATGACCGGTTGACACTTTTGGACACCCCGTGATAGATTGTTGAACGTTCGTTCAGAAACAACACAGGAGCACCGCCATGGCACCCAAGACCCCCGCCGCCGCGAAAAAAGACCCCAACAGCAATCTGCCCCCGGCCCTCGCCGCCGTCCTCGCGCAGATCCAGAAGGAATTCGGCGAAGGCGCCATCATGCGCCTCGGCAACGAAGGCGTCTTCTCCAAGATCCCCTTCATCTCCACCAGCGCCCTCACCCTCGACATGGCCCTCGGCATCGGCGGCGTCCCGAGAGGCCGCATCGTCGAGCTCTTCGGCCCCGAATCTTCCGGCAAGACCACCCTCGTCCTCCACATCATCGCCGAAGCCCAGAAGAACGGCGGCATGTGCGCCTTCATCGACACCGAGCATGCCCTCGACCCCGGCTACGCCCGCAAGATCGGCGTGGACATCGACAACCTGCTCGTCTCCCAGCCCGACTCCGGCGAGGAAGCCCTCATCATCGCCGACCAGCTCATCCGCTCCAACTCCCTCGACGTCATCGTTGTCGATTCCGTCGCCGCCCTCGCCCCCCGCGCCGAGCTCGAAGGCCAGATCGGCGACTCGCACGTCGGCCTCCAGGCCCGCCTCATGAGCCAGGCCATGCGCAAGATGACCAGCATCCTCGACAAGTCCAAGACCTGCTTCATCTTCACCAACCAGATCCGCGAGAAGATCGGCGTCATGTTCGGCAACCCCGAGACCACCCCCGGCGGACGCGCCCTCAAGTTCTACTCCTCCGTCCGGCTCGACATCCGCCGCATCGCCGCCATCAAGACCGGCGACGGCAAGGTCGTCGGCAACCGCACCCGCGTCAAGGTGGTGAAGAACAAGGTCGCCCCGCCCTTCACCGAGGCCGAGTTCGACATCCTCTACGCCGAAGGCATCTCCAAGGAAGGCGCCGTCATCGACGCCGCCAACGACCTGGGCCTGCTCGACAAGCGCGGCACCTGGCTCTCCTACGATGGCCAGCAGATCGGCCAAGGCCGCGATTCCGCCCGCGACAACCTGCGCCAGGATCCCGCCCTCATGGCCAAGATCCGCGACGCCGTCATCGCCAAGCACGCCGAACACGGCTCCAAACCCTCCGGCAAGGAAATCGGCGCCAAGACCGCCCCCGCCCCCGCCGAAGACTAGAACGATTTCGTCTTTCTGTAGCCGGTCCCGTTGGGGCCGGCCATGAATGCAACCGCCACGCCAAAACGTGGCAAGTCCGCGCCCAGCGGGCACGGCTACAACTAATCCAAAAAGACCCCAAGGTCGCAAATCACGACCATAAAGGCGCATGACTTGATGTCGCAAATTGCGACTTCAAAAGGCAGGGCGCTTTGGCCCAAAGCGCCGGGCTTTTGCTTTTCGATCTCGGCGGGCTCGGCGAGCCCGCCCTACCTTTTCGCGTCCTGCGCGATTTTCGTAGTTTCCGGTCTTCCAGTTGCTGGTCCCCCTGTCTCCGGTTCCCTGCCTCCTGATTTGCGCCAAGGTCTTCTCCGCATATCCCATTTCGATTCCATCAGACGCATCTTCGGCCTCCCGACCCTTGCCGCGCGCCCCCCCCTGTTGCCATGCGGAACCTCTTCTGGTGCGAGCCTCTTGCAAAACGAACCCGGACGACACGGCGGTCGTCCCTCCAGAGGCGAAAACAATCTGTTTTTGAGGTTTTCTGGAGGGTCGGGCGCCGTCCCGACCGTTTTGGCCGGAGTTTTGCAAGAGGCTCGTGCGTATATATTTTCTTGCCTTGCGGAAAAGCGCCTTTCTATACTCTGTTTCCGGAGTTGAACCGATGTGGTGGAAGCCCGGAACGCTAAGGAGGCTCGCATGAAAAGGTTTCTTCTGGTGTTGGCGATGACGCTGTCGATGGCATCCGCAAAGTCGGCGCGGGGCGATGATCACGGCGGGTCGCCCGCCACGGCAACATCGCTGCCCGCCGGAACGACCTTGTCGGGAACACTGGAAGAAACTTCGGATGTCGATGTGTTCAAAACGATATGCGACCCGCTGACGCACTACGGCTTTGCCTTGTTCAACTCGGGGAATTCGGACATCGACCTCTCCTCGGCGTTCAACACTTGGACGCAAAAGCTCTACACCGGCGCCGGAGTGATAGGCAACAGCTTTGTATCCCAAGTGGAAACCAATTATTCCATCGTCAACTATGCCGACTATTATTCAGGGTCCGGAGCGAAAAGTTACCATGTGGCTTCCGTGCAAATCCCCTCCACGCCCAGCGCCCTGGGCGACCTTATTCCTTTCACCTTGGGCACCGGCCAGCCACTCCAGGCGAATCTTTTTAATTACGGGGCAACCCCAAGTGGAAAACTGCTGGCCATCTCCTATGCCAGCGTGGATGGCAATTACAACAAAGAGCCCGCGCTGGCCTACCAATCCAAATATGGGAGCTTTGGACTTTATCGCTCGCAAGGACGCGTGCAACTCACGCAGTTTGACCAATCCGGGTCGTTGCGCACCTTGATCCGTATTCCCGACTGGGATGACATGTCGTCCGAGGGAGATGCGATGGGGATTCGCGTGCAGGAGATTCCCCTCGGGGACATTCCGGGCAGCGAAGCCACGGGAAGCATTGCCACGCCCTATGAAGTCGATGCATGGACCCAACCGGTAACCACGGGCGTCAGATGCGGGGTGTGGTTGACAAATCCCGACGGACTCCTCGAACAGTGGCAGGGGTATGAGCTAGCCATATTCGGACGGGGCGGCACGCAGTGGTATCCCGAGCACAATACCGAATCAGGCATGATTTCCTTTGCCCCGAGGGAAATTCGCGATGCCCACGCCTTCACCGTGTTTGCCCGCGAGGCCATGCCGACCGCCTACGTCATCCATGTCCAATCCTATCTGGACGACTACGGAGGCTGGAGTAGCGATACGCCGCCATCCGGCATTGTCGTTCCCAACACGACGAAGACCGGCTCGATCGAAATCCCGCCCGACGAAGACGGCTTCACCTTCGCGGCGCAACAAGGGATGACCTACGCCTTCTATTCGCCGGATGAGGAACGGTTTGATTTCAGCATGAATGGCGATTGGAACTGGTCCGGCAACTATTGGAGCCAACTGTTCACGGCCCCGGAAGCCGGCACCGGTACCGTGCGGGTAGCTTACGGCTGGGGCGACGACGCCACCACAGGAGTGTATCAATTCACCGTCAGCGAATTCTTGGACGATGCCGACAACGACCAGGCGCACGCCATTCCGCTGGTGGTCGGTGGCCCCCCGGTGGCCAACGACCTCAAAGCGCCGGGCGACATGGATTTCGTCGTGTTCAACGTCGTCTCCGGCAAGACCTATCGCCTGACCGGCGGGGATGGCTTGCAGCTGCGGATCTATTACGCGAACACCTGGTACAGCCGGAGCAGTTCCTCGGCCTATTTGGACTTTCCCGTCAACTACACGGGACCCTGCTATGCCGTGGTCCGGGCCAGCCCTGCGGCGGGAGCCTATTCCACCAGCGTGGCCGAAGCCAGTGACCCCGGCGATCCCTATGGCGATTGGGCGGACGGCATTGATTGGAATGGCAAGCCCAGCGGCGCCACCGACGATGCGGACGAGGATGGCTTTACCAACGATGAAGAGCGCATCGCCGGGACCGACCCGACCTTGAAAGGCGATTTGTTCAAGGCGACGACGGCCGCCACCACCCCCGCCGGCGATGGCCTCGTGCTCGGCACCGCCCTGGCCGGCCGCGTCTATTCCGCCCGCTACACCACCGACCTGATGCTCGACTGGAGCCTGTGGCTGCCGTCCGTGCTCTCCATCGTCGGCGACCAGATCATCGCCCCGATCGATCCCGCCCACCCGAATGCCATCTACCGGCTGATCGTGGAATTGGAATAGGCAGTTGGACGATTGAGGGTCCCTTCAAACGGGAAAACCCATGAACCATACCAACCGCCGCTGCAGCCGGGGATGAAAGGGTTCAGCGTTCGGGGTTCAGGGGCGGATTGGCTTGGCTTGCATGCTTTCATGTTTTGCGCCATCCTGAACCCTGACCTCTGAACCCTGATTCCTGATCCAATGGCCAACTCCTATTCCATCGGAAGCATTTTCAACATCCCGATCCGGGTGCACGTCACCTTGTTGATCTTCCTGCCGCTCTTCGCGTTTTCCTTCATGCCCGTGGACGGCCCTTTGGGCCTGTTCTACGGCGCGCTCGGCGCCGTCGGCCTCTTCGGCAGCGTCGTCCTGCACGAAGTCGGCCACTCCCTCGTCGCCCGCGCCAAAGGTTCGCGCATCCTCGAAATCCTCCTGCTCCCCATCGGCGGCATGGCGCGCCTCGACCGCCTGCCGCCGCGCCCCGCCGATGAAATCCAAACCGCCCTCGCCGGCCCCGCCGTCAGCCTCGCCCTCGGCGTCGCGGGGCTGTTCTCCGCCCCGTTCGTTTTTACGTTCAATCCCCTCCTCGCCGTCATGGTCCACGAACTCGGCCGCATCAACGTCATGCTGGTCCTGTTCAACCTGATCCCGTCCTTCCCGATGGACGGCGGGCGCGTCTTCCGCGCCGTGCTCACGCCGCGGCTGGGGCGCCTCTTCGCCACGCAGATCGCCGCCAAGGTCGGCCGCGCCTTCGCCTGGATCTTCGGCATCCTCGCCGTCCTCCCCCTCCTCCACAACGGGCACATCAACTTCTCCCTCCTCCTCATCGCCTACTTCGTCTACCAATCCGCCGGCGCCGAAGCCCGCCAGGCCGAATTCGAAGCCGCCTATGCCCGCCAACGCGCGCAAAACGGCGGCATCTTCCAGATCCCCGAGGCCGACATCCACGTCTCCCCCCCGCCCTACGCCCGCCCCCGCCCCGCGCCCCCCGCCGCCGCCAAAGGCCTCTTCGACGACCTCCTCGACAAGTGGCGCTGAATGGAACCGACCCGGTTTTTCCACGCAATGGAAAACTTTTCCGCGGTTTTTCCACGCAATGGAAAACTTTTTTCCACCGTGTGGAAAACTTTCGCCGCGCTGCTCCTTTGCGCCGCCGCCGCCTCCGCCGCCGACCTCGACTGGGCCGGGTGGGCGAAAAACACGGCCGACAACGGCCTCCTCGCCCCATCGCAGGACCTGATCGTCGTCGTGGATTCCAAGCCCCTCGGCGGCGCCGCGAATGTCCAAGCCCGTTTCACGGCCAACGGCGCGGATTGGACGGCGCAGGCCATGGCGCACCACGGCACCGCCAACTACGACACCCACGACCGCTGGATGGCGAATCTCGGAAAATTCCCCGAAGGCGCGTTCGTTCAATATCAGATGGACGTGGCAGGACCCAATCAATCCTTCCAGTTTCAGGACCGGGCAACGGTCAGCAACGCCGCCGCGCCCATCCGCTGGATCGGCAACCTGCGCACCGAGCCCGCACCCGGCGCGCTGAATCCCGGCGCTTCGCTCCGCGTCTTTTCCGAAATGTCCCCCCCCGGCGTGGCCGTCGCCGCCGAGGTCGGCCTTTCGCTCGACGACGGCGCCACCTGGACAACCGTCCCCATGGCGCAAGCGGGCTCCCCCAGCGGCCACGATCTCTGGTCCGCGGATCTCGGTGGCTTTCCCGAAGGCACCGCCCTTCGCCTCTATGTCCGCGCCTGCAACGCCAACGGCGCGTCCTTCTGGGACAGCAACACGGGCTCGGACTACCGCCTGCGCGTGAATTCTCCGATCCGCGACGTGACGACCGACAAAGGTCGCTATGCTCCCGGCGAAACCGCCCGCATCCGGGTCGACCTCGACAACCCCGGCCGCGCCACGAACGGCGTGTTGACCATCCGCGTCATGCGTCTCGCCGAGGAG
>SABN01000254.1 GCA_009928955.1 Opitutia bacterium
CCCAACATCAAGGGCGGTCGGCCGCTGGCCAACCGCCAAGTAATAGGTAATAGGGAAGAGGTAATAGGTGGAGACGTAAGGCAGCCCGCGAATGTGGCGAATGATGCGAATGGGATGATTGAGAACCGGGGCGGGGCGAGGAAATACCGGTGGGTGTTGGGCGATCCCCCCAGCGGTGAGCATTGCGGCGAGTGTCTGGCCCGCGCGGGTAAAGTCAAGACGGGGCCGGAGTGGGCGGCGATGGGCATGCCGCCGTGCAACTGCCACTGTTCGCTGGAAGAGGTGGACGATGAGACCGCGAACCGTTGGTCGAACGTGGCGCGGGCGGCGAGTCTGGCCGTGCGGCAGGCGAAGGCGGCGGCGAGAAAGAAGGCTGAAGGTGCGACTGGGGATATTTCACGCGGAGGCGCGGAGACGCAGAGATTGGACGCTGCAAAAGCGGCGGTGATGCGGGAGTTGGCTGAGAAACGTTCAACTCTCAAGTGATGGAATGTTGATTTCCGGCGTTAGGTGTAAGGCGTGTTGAATCACTTGTCACAGGAGGTCTTATGGCGGATGAGGCAAAGGGTGTTGTAGGCGTGGGCGTCGATGAGCGCGTGAAGTCGCTCGAAGAGGCGCTGTCGCTGGAGAAGGCGAAGAACGAGGTACTGATGGAGCAAATCCTCAAGTCGGAGAACACGCTCGCCGAGAAGGATGTCGAGGGCTTCGCGGACGTGATCCCGAATGAGGATCGAGGGTTCTGGCGCGGGCAGTTTCTCGAGAACCGCGAGTCGGCGGTCGGTATCCTCAACCGGATGCGCGAGCGCCTGACGCCTGCCGCCAAGAAGACCGAGGACGCGCCTGCCGCGGCGGCTGTGCCTCCCGTGGCGGTGCCGCCGGTCGCGGCTCCAAAGCCGCTGCACAACCGCGAGACGGCGAAGCCTGCCGTGGCCGAGAAGGGCGCGGCGGGTGGCGGGGACCGGGCGGCGAAGCTGCGTAACCGCGCACAGGAGATCGCGCGGCTCAACGGGTGCTCGTTCACGGTCGCGTTCCGCGCGGCTGAGCAGGAGTTCGGCGCAACGAGTTAGGAATTAGGAGTCAGGAATTAGGAGTTGGGAGTCGGGTTCGGCGGGCTCACCGCTGGGGAGAACGCTCAACGCTGAACGTCCAACTTTCAACGCTGAAGTGATGGAGGCAAGAAAATGAGCCAGAGCGATACGAGAACCGGGGATATCCCGGTGTTGGCGGGTGAGGATCTGACGGGGATGAACGGGCGGTTGGTGGTGCTGACGCACGACAGCGGCGTTCCGGAGGTGAAGTTGCCGACGGCGAACGCGGACCTCGCGTTTTACCTGCTGGTGGACGATAACGCGGACGCGGAGCTTGTGGCCGTGCGCCCGTTTGAGGCGGGCCGCAACGTGCGGGCCGTGCTCAAGGGCACGTGCAACCCCGGCGACGTGATCGTGTTGGCCGACACCGGGACGGCGGCGGACAAGGGCAAGGTGCGTGCGCTGCCGGCTGCAGCCGGGACGTACCGCGGCCTGGGGATCGCCGAGGAAAAGGGCGTCGAC
>SABN01000255.1 GCA_009928955.1 Opitutia bacterium
CTGGCGAAAGAGGTCGGCATGAGCCGCGAGGGCCTCTACAAAGCGCTCTCCGGTGAAGGCAACCCGGCATTTTCCACCATCAGCAAGGTCGTCACCGCGCTGGGACTGCGCCTGACCGTCGAGCCACTCCCACGCCCTCACGCCGGCGGCTGACGCAGTCGGCCGCCGGCCCGAAACAGGCCATGGGCTAGAAAACGCAGTAGAGGCACAGGGCCGATGTGCCGCATCTCGAAAGCACGCTGGCGACGAACCACCTCCAGGAATTCGAACGTATCCCGGCCGAGCACACACGGATGTTTCGCCGCCCATGACACGATACCGTCAGCCCGCCAATCGCCCCATCCGCCTAAGATCCGATCAACAACGGGTCATCGAATGCTGCGCCCACCGGCCTCAACGGCTGCTGTGCCTGACGCGCCGTCTGCGCCTCCAACAGACGCCTCGCCACGTCCTTCGCAATCTCCAATGTCTCCTGAACGGTCCGACCCTGCGCAACCAGACCCTGAATCTCATCGGAGGTCGCGACCTAGCCACCTTCTTCCAATGCCTCGATATGCAAATTGACCAGACACCCCATGAGCTCACCCCAAGATCAGATTGCGGAAACCGCGGCAAACGGCCGAACGGCGCTCGGCACGCAAGCCCCACCTAGTCTTCGTGCTAGCGCCCGCGACCCGATTCAATGCCGCCACCTCACCCACCACCCGGCAAGGAACCTCTCACACCCACAACACCCGGGAGCCGAGACTCAAGCAACCCTCCGCAACAACCCGTCAAAATACCCGATCGTCGGCTTCAACCCCTCCCGCAACGCCACCCTCGGCGCCCACCCGAGCCGCGCGCGGGCCAAGCCGACGTCCGCTTGCCGCTGCCCGGGATCATCCTGCGGCAATGCCTCACCTCGCGACCGGTCCACGCGTGGGTACGCCGACTTCAGTCGGCGCGTGTGACGAGCGCGGCCGCACGCCGGGTCCGCCGACTTCAGTCGGCGCGTGTGACGAGCGGTCCGGACGTGACGGATCGGCCCGCTCGCCCGGGCTCCGTGCCGACTGAAGTCGGCGGACCCGGAGATCGTGCTGTTTCCGGGGACGTCGCGTTGAAATCGGCCCTGCTGGCGGTCTGCGCGGATGAAGAGGACGACTGCAAGTCGTCTATCCCGGGGAGGTGACGATTGGCGATGATCGCCGGCGTCGTTCCCGGCCGGTGGTCCGGGCACGTGCAGCTCGAGGTTAAAGCACCCGTCAAGCGCGCGGCGCAGATACGGCGTCGGATGCGGCGGCATCCAGCCCGACGCAGCCGCGCCGGCCGAAAGGCCCCGGAGCGCCAATCGCGGATCACCCGCCCGGTGTCCTCCCGCGCCACGTACACCAGATCACCGTAGACCGCCTCCACCGCCGGATCCGCGAAGGCCCCGGCCACCCGCGCGAGCACCTCCCCGTCGGCATAGACATCGTCGGCATGCAGCAGACCCGCCACCTCCCCGGTCGCCCGCGCGAGGCCCTTGTTCAGCGCATCCTAGATCCCCCCGTCCGGCTCGCTCACCAGC
>SABN01000117.1 GCA_009928955.1 Opitutia bacterium
TTCCCCGCGCTGCTGCGCGTGCGCCGGCCCGATGGCCGCATCTTCCGCGACATCCCGGTCGAGCTGGATGCCCATGGATCGGCGCAGGCGACGGCGACCTTGCCGGACTATCTGCCGACGGGCCGCTATGCGTTGGAGCTGGCGATGCCGGGCACCTTCACGGTGCTGGGGGAGACTTCGGTCGCGCTGGAGGATTTCGTGCCGCCCCAGATCCGCGTGGACGTGGAGCCCCCGGAAGGGCGGGGGAGCGCGGGCGATGTGCTGCTTTTCGGCGTGCGCAGCGCGCATTTGTTCGGACGGGCGGCGAGCGGGCTGAAGGCGGCCGGGGCGGCGACGTTCAAGGCGGCGCCGTTCGCGCCGGCCCGCTGGCCCGGGTGGCGCTTCGGCGACGAGGAGAAGGCGTTCGCCTCCGTGTATCGCAACCTGGGAGCGAAGACGCTGGATGAAAACGGATTCGCGCAGTTCGAGGCCGAGAGCCGCGCCGCGTGGCGTCCGCCGGCGGCGCTGCAGCTGGTGCAGCAAGCGACGGTGATGGAAGCCAGCGGGCGGGCGGTGACGGCCTACGGTTCGTCGCTGCTGGACCCGTATCCGTTCTATGTGGGGCTGAAACCGGCGTGGGAGGGCGCGGTGCGCGCGGGCGAGACGCAGCGCGTGGCCGCGGTCGAGGTCGCGCCCGACGGCGCGCCGGTTGAAAAGGGAAAGCCGCTGGTGATGACGCTGTCGAAAGTGACGTGGAACTCGGTGCTGCGGCGCAACACCCGGGGCCGCTACGAGTGGAAGTCCGAGCGGCAGGTGGTCGAAATCCGCCAGGACACGCTGGAGGCGGGCGGCGAGGCGCGCGACTGGGCTTTCGCGGTGGAGGGCCCGGGCGACTACATGCTGGTGGCGCAGGATCCGGCTTCGGGCGCCTCGACGCGCCTTTCGTTCCGCGCGGGTTCGGCAACCGCCGAGTGGGCGGCATGGAGCCGCGAGAAACCCGGGCGGGTCGAATTGGCGTGGGACAAGGAACGCTACCGCCCCGGCGAGACGGCGCGCCTGCAGGTGCGCGCGCCGTTCGCCGGCCTCGCGCTGCTGACGGTGGAGACCGACCGCGTTCAAGCGGCGCGCGTGGTGACGCTGGAGAAGAACACCGTCGAGCTCGAGGTGCCCGTGGAGGAAGCCTATGCGCCCAACGCCTATTGCACGCTGACGCTGATCCGGCCCGCGCAGGCGGAGGCCGTCTGGAGCGCGCACCGCGCGATCGGGGTCCTCGCGCTGCCCGTGGACCGTCCGGGCCATGGCTTGCAGGTTGCGCTCGCCGCGCCGGCCTCGGCGCGGCCGCAGGCGCGGCTGTCCGGAACCGTGACCGTGCGCGACGAGGATGGAAATCCCGCGAAGGGGGCGGTGACGGTGATGGCGGTGGACGAGGCGATCTGCATGTTGACGGCGTTCGAGACGCCGGATCCGGCGAAGACGTTCCTGGCGCAGCGGGCGCTCGGGGTGACGCCGTTCGATCTGTACGGCGAGCTGATGCCGGTGACCGAGGAGCAGGTGGAGGGGATCTCCGCGCCGGGTGGCGACGGCGAGGACGGGCTGCGGCGGCGGTTGAATCCCATCAAGGCCAATCGGTTCAAGCCGGTGGCGCTGTGGCAGGCGGCGCTGCCGCTGGACTCCAACGGGCAGGCCGAGATCCAGATGGATCTGCCTGAATTCAGCGGGGAACTGCGGCTCATGGCGGTGGCCTACAACGCCGCGCAGACCGGATCGACCTCGATGCCCGTGAAGGTGAAGCGCGATCTCGTGGTGCAGCCGGCGTTGCCGCGTTTCCTCGCCATCGGCGACTCCTGCGAGGCGTCGGTCACGCTGCTCAACGAAAGCCCGGCGCCCATGAGCGTGGCGGTGCGCGCGACCTGCGGCGGACCGCTGCGGGCGGAGGTGGCGGAGCAGACGATCGAAATTCCCGCCGGCGGCTCGGCGCGGGCGTCGCTGCCGCTGGTGGCCGGGCCGGGGCCGGGCAAGGCGCGTTGCACGATCGAAGTGGAGGCCGGGCGCGAATCGTTCCGCGACACCATCGAGCTGGCGGTGCGTCCGGCCGCCGGCAGCCGCGTGGCGGCCGCCAGCCGCATGCTGGCGGCCGGCGAGAGCGCGACGATCGAGCCGCCGGCGGATTGGCTGCCCGCGTCGCTGTCCCTGTCGGGCGCGCTGTCGGCGCTGCCGTCCCTCCAGATGGGCCGCGCGCTGGATTACGTGGTGCACTATCCCTACGGATGCCTCGAACAGACGGTGTCGAGCGCGTTTCCGCTGTTGTACGCCGGCGAGTGGGTGGAGCGCCTGCTTCCCTCCGGACGGGCGACCGGCAAGGCGGCCGCCGGGGTCCCGGCCGCGATTGCGCGCGTGCTGTCGATGCAGCAGGCAAACGGGGCGTTCGCGATGTGGCCGTTTTCGCGCGGCACGGCGGAGGACGCCTCGATCTATGCCGTGCATTTCCTGGTCGAGGCGAAGGCGGCCGGGTTCGCCGTGCCCGCCGATTTCCTCGGTGCGGCGCTGGACTGGGCGCGCGCCCAATTGGATCGCGCGGTGGACGTCGACGCCACCGAGGGGGACTGGGTCCTCGAGATGCAGTCCCGCGCCCATCTGTGCCACGTCCTCGCGCGGGGGGGGCGTCCGGATGCCGGGTGGAACGCGCGCCTGCGGGAACAGTCCGGCAAGCTGAACTTCGCGGCGCGCGCCCATGCCGCCGCCGCGCTCCTGCTGGCTGGCGAGCCGCGCCAAGCGCTGCCGCTGATGGAATCGCTGGCCCTGCCGGTGTCGCGCGCCCGCGTGCCGGGGCGCTTGCTCGACAGCGATGTGCGCGATGCCGCGTTGCTGCTCTCGGCCTGGCTCGACGTGGACCCGGAGAACGAGGCCGTGGCGCGGCTGGCGCAATATCTGCGCGACCGCCAGCGGGACGGGCATTGGGGCAACACGCAGGACAACGCGCTGGCGCTGCTGGCTTTTGGCAAGTTGGCGCGCCACCTGCCCGCGGAGGCGCAACCGTTCTCGGGGACGCTGACGCTGCCGGGGGGAGAGGTCCGTGGATTTTCCGGGACGAACGACGTGGCGTGGGCGTTCGAACCGGGCGAAGGCGGCCCGGTGACCGTGACCAACGCCGGGCCCGGAAAACTGTATTGGATGGTGCGCCACGAAGGGGTTTCCGCCGCGCCCGAAGCGGCCGGGGAGCAAGGGGTCGCCATCTGCCGCGAGTTCCTCGATGCCGCCGGCCATCCCGTCGATCCTTCGGAGCTGCCGCAGGGCGAGTTGATCGTCGTGCAGCTCAAGGTGGACACGAAGGGCCGCCGTCTCGATCAACTCGTGATCGAAGACCTCCTGCCGGCCGGGTGGGAGATCGAAAATCCGAATTTGGCCGCCTCGCAACAGTTTGAGTGGCTCAAGAACCTGAAGGAGCTCGACCGGCATCGCGAAGCGCGCGACGACCGGATGTTGATCTTTACCGGATCGATGCTGGGGGAAGAGCGGTTCCGCTACGCCGTGCGCGCGGTGACGCCGGGCACCTATGCGCTGCCGCCGGTGGTGGTGTCGGGCATGTACGAGCCGGAAATCCGGGGCGTGGGCGCCGGCGGACAGGTGCGCGTGGTGCCGTGAGGCGCCGGCGTCCAGCGTGGAGGAAGGGGGCGGTTTGCGGGGGGGTCCTCCTCGCCGCCACGTTTGCCGCGGCAGTGCGCTGGGCGCCGTTTCCCGAGGAAAAGCTGGCGCGGCTGCCCGCCTCGGTGGTGCTGGCGGACCGCCATGGCGAGCCGTTGCGGGTGCGGCTCGGCGCGGGCGGCCTCGACTGCCGTCCGGGCTATCAGCCCGAGCCGGAGCATTGGATCGCGCAGGCCCTGGTGGCGGCGGAAGACCGCCGGTTCTGGACGCATCCCGGCGTGGACGGGCTGGCGCTCGCGCGCGCCATCGGGCAAAACCTGTTTTTCGGCCGGCGCATTTCGGGCGCCTCGACGCTTTCGACGCAGGTGATCCGGATGATGGAGCCGCGCGACCGCACGCTGTCCACCAAGGTGATCGAGGCGTTCCGGGCGCTGCAATTGGAACGGCGGCATGGCAAGCGCGAGATTTTGGCGCAGTACCTGGACCGCGCGCCGTTCGGGGGCAACATCGTGGGCATCGAGGCCGCCGCCCGCCGCTACTTCGGCAAGGGCGCGGGGCAACTGAGCCTCGCCGAGGCCGCGTTGCTCGCGGGCGTGCCGCAATCCCCGGCGCGCGGGCGGCCGGACCGGCATCCGGCGCGCGCGAAGCGGCGGCAGGCCTATGTGCTGGAGCGCATGGAGGCCTGCGGGTTCATCACGGCGCGTGAGCGCGAGGATGCCTTCGCGCAGCCGCTGGAGGCGCGTCCCGGAAACTATCCGTTCCGGGCGCCGCATTTCTGCGATCTCGTCGGCGTGCCCGCGCGCGCGGCGGAAGGCGCGACCGTCCGCACCACGCTGGATTCGGAGGTGCAACGGCTCGCGGAAGGCGTTCTCCGGCGGCGGCTTTCCGGCGGCGCGGCGGAGGGCGGCGCCATCGTCGTGCTCGACGTGAAGACCGGCGCGGTGCGCGCGCTCGTGGGCTCGCCCGACTACCGCGCGCGGCGCGCCGGACAGGTGAACGGCGCGATGGCCCCCCGCGCGGCGGGCTCGACGCTCAAGCCCTTCGCCTATGCGCTGGCGTTCGACCGGGGACTGGTCACGCCCGCCACCATGCTGGCCGACGTGCCGATGCGGTTCCGCGATTTCGATCCGCGGAATTTCTCCTTGGATTTCCGGGGGTGGGTCAGCGTGCGCGACGCGCTGGTGCTGTCACTGAACCTGCCCGCCATCGACATCGAGCGGCGGGTGGGGCAGGAGCGGTTCCATGGCGCGCTGCGCGCGCTGGGGCTTTCGACGGTCTCCCGGCCGGCGGAACACTACGGGCTCGGGCTGGTGCTCGGCAACGCGGAGGTGCGCCTGCTGGACCTCGCGAACGCCTATGCGTGTCTCGCGCGCGGCGGCGCCTGGGCGCCGGTGCGCGTCGTGGAGAGCCCGGATCCGCCCGTCTGGAAGCCGATGTTTTCGTCCGAGGCCTGCTGGCTCGTCAGCGACGTGCTGGGCGGCGA
The DNA here is from genome assembly GCA_009928955.1 of Opitutia bacterium. Taxonomy (GTDB): domain Bacteria; phylum Verrucomicrobiota; class Kiritimatiellia; order CAIQIC01; family Lenti-01; genus Lenti-01. Next base: position 5,105 of record SABN01000117.1, read on the forward strand.
GGAGCGCGCGATGGACACGACCGGCCACGCCGTCGACGTGCGGCTGCCGCCGATGGCGTGGAAGACGGGCACGTCCGCCGGCTTGCGCGATGCGTGGACGGTGGCATGGAATCCGGACATCGTGGTGGGCGTCTGGGTGGGGAATCCGGACGGGTCCTCCGCGGACGAGCTCGTGGGGCGCAAGATCGCCACGCCCATCGCGTGGGACCTGTTCCGGAGGATGTATCCGGACAACCATGGGCCTTGGCATGCGCGGCCGGCGGGGGTGGTGTCCTGCACGGTGTGCGCCGCGAGCGGCCGGGCGCCCGGACCGAACTGCCCGCATCGGATCGAGGATTGGAGCATCGCGAAGGTGTCGCGCCACGAGCCGTGTCCGGTGCACCGGCAGGGCGCGGAGGGCGCCTGGCCGGTCGCGGTGGCCTCGTTCCTGAACCGCCGCGCGGCGCCGGAGCCGGAGGAGGCCCCGGCCGAATCGGTGCGCATCCGGACGCCGGCCCGCGGGAGCGCGTACCGCTGGATGCCGGAGCTCGAGGTGGATGCGCAGCGGCTCGCGCTGGAGGCCGCCAGCGACCGCGCCGGCGAGACCTTGCACTGGTTCGTGGATGATCGGCCGGTGGGGAAATCGCGCCCCGGCGAGCCGCTGTTCTGGCCGCTGGAGCGCGGGACGCACCAGATCGTCTGCAGCAGCGCGCGAGGCCCCAGCGACCGCGTCCAGATCGCGGTGGAATGAGCCGCGCGGTTTCCGGCCGGGGCGCGGACCGCGCCGGATTCATTTCCACACTTCATGAAGTGTGGAAATGAATCCAAGGGGGGGGATTTCGGGCTTTCCATCGGCCGGGGCGCGGCGGTAGGATGGATATGCAGGCGGGCCTCTGAAGCGCTCCGCCGCCATCTGGAGGAGTTCCTGTGAGCAAGAAAAAAGCCATGGAGAAGAAGGCGGAAGAGTCGATGGCCGGGGATCCGGCGCGCGAGAAGCCCAAGAAATTCAAGTACGAGAAGGAGCTGGCCAAGCTTCAGCTGGAGCTGGTGAAGCTGCAGGAGTGGATCAAGACCAAGGGGCTGCGGGTGGTGGTGATCTTCGAGGGGCGCGATGCCGCCGGGAAGGGCGGGACGATCAAGCGCATCACGGAATCGTTGAATCCCCGCATCTGCCGGGTGGTGGCCTTGGGGACGCCGACGGACCGGGAGAAGACGCAATGGTATTTCCAGCGCTATGTCGCCCAGCTGCCCGCGGCCGGCGAGATGGTGCTGTTCGACCGCAGCTGGTACAACCGCTCCGGCGTGGAACACGTGATGGGCTTCTGCACCGAGGCGCAATATGAAGACTTCCTGCGGGCGTGCCCGGAATTCGAGCGGATGCTGGTGCGCTCGGGGATCATCCTGATCAAGTACTGGTTCTCAGTCTCCGACGAGGAGCAGGAGCGGCGGTTCAAGGCGCGGATCGAAGATCCGACCAAGCGCTGGAAGCTCAGCCCGATGGACCTGGAATCGCGCGCGCGGTGGGTGGATTATTCCATGGCGAAGGACCGGATGTTCGAGGTGTGCGACCTTCCGCAGGCGCCGTGGCACGTGGTGAACGCGGACAGCAAGAAGAAGGCGCGCCTGAACTGCATCCACCACCTGCTGAAGCAGATCCCCTACAAGGACCTGACCCCCGAGCCGATCAAGCTGCCGCCGCGGCAGAAGCGCAAGGGTTACGTGCGGCCGCCGCTGTCGGACCAGCACTTCGTGCCGGAAGCGTACTAGGGGCGGGCGGAAAATAGGGTTTCGCTCCCGCGCGCGGTCTTGGTATCGTGGCGCCCATGAACAAGCCGACGTTGTTGATTTTGGCCGCCGGGATGGGCAGCCGCTATGGGGGCCTCAAGCAGTTGGATCCGGTGGGGCCTTCGGGCGAGACCGTGCTGGACTATTCCATCTTCGACGCCCTGCGCGCGGGGTTCGGCCGCGTGGTGTTCGTGATCCGCCGCGACCTCGAAGCGGCGTTCCGCGCAGGGATCGGCGGAAAGTGGGAGGCGCGGATTCCGTGCGGCTACGCGTTCCAGGACTTGGCGGACGTGCCGGAAGGCTTCGCCGCGCCGGCGGACCGCGCCAAGCCGTGGGGGACGGCGCATGCGATCCGCGCGGGGCGCCAGGCGATCGCCGGGCCGTTCGCGGCGATCAACGCCGACGATTTCTACGGCGCGGATTCGTTCCGCGCGCTGGCGGGGCATTTCGCGGCGGAGCAAAATCCGACGGCCCACTGCATGGTGGCGTTCCGGCTGGGCCAGACGCTGTCCGCGCACGGCAGCGTGAGCCGCGGGGTGTGCCTGCGCGGCGCGGACCGCCTGCTGACGGGGATCCAGGAGCGGACGAAGATCACGCGCCATGCGGACGGGACGCTCTGGGACGAGCCGGACGGCGAGGCTCCGGCGCCGCTGACCGGAAACGAGCCCGTTTCGATGAACTGCTGGGGCTTCCGGCCTTCGGTGTTCGGGGATCTCGATGCGGCGTTCCGGGACTTCCTGCGGGGCGCGGGCGGAACCTCGCCGAAAAAAGAGTTCACGATTCCATCGGTGGTGGATGGCCTGATCCGGTCGGGGCGGGGCACGGTGGCGGTGCTCGACACGGCGTCGCGCTGGTTCGGGGTGACGTATCGCGAGGACAAGGAGACGGTGCAAGCCTCGATCCGCGCCCTCGTCGCCTCCGGCGAGTATCCGGAGTCGCTTCGCTGATCCTTCGCCCCGCTGCGGCTTGCCACGCCTTGGCGTGGGGACTCGCGATCCGGGGTTTTTCCACGGTGTGGAAAAAAGGTTTCCACACCGTGGAAAATCCCGGGTTCCGGCGCATGCGGCGATTTCCCGCATGGGGGGGGGCGTTCGGAGCAAAAAAGGTCCGTGCCAGGCAATATCGGGGGGGGTAGCCTGGCACGGATGAATGCAGACGGGGGTGATATGGGGGGATTCACCTAATCCCATCTGCTTGCTGCGTGGTTAGCAGCAAGTTGTTAAAATCGTATTCCGAAAGAACGCTGGGGAAAACTGTTTGTTCCCCGATTTCTGGTGCCACTATACGGC
>SABN01000256.1 GCA_009928955.1 Opitutia bacterium
CATGCTTGTCTTGGACGGCGAAACCCTCATCAACGACGGGCGGTGGGACGGCACGACGGTCGCCACGCGCACGGTGGCCCCCGGCCCGCACGCCATCGAGCTGCGCGTCTACAACCACGGCGGGGTGGGCGGACCTGCGGCTCAGGACGGCTGGACCACCTCCGACTGGGGCTTCGGCGTCGACCGCCTCGGGCGCGGGCTGAAAGACACGGCCTGCTACGAGCGGCTCCTCGACCCCGGGGACGGCTCACTGCTCACCGTCAATACCAACGCCGCGGCCATCCGCGCCGAGGTCCGCCAGGGCACGCTGCGGCTCACCACCGGCGCCCGCCCCGGCCTGTATGCCGCTCAGTTCACTAACGTCGAATGGAGCACCACCTCGCCCGTCAACCCCCGCAACGCGGTTGAACTCGGCGCCACGCTCGCCAACTCCCCTAAGAGCCAGTGGACCGCCAAGCATCTGGGCATCTATACCGGTGTCATCTGGAACCGCTCGCCCACCAACGAGACGTGGAATTTCGCCGAGTCGATCGACGACAACGCCTGGCTGTCGCTCGACGGCACGGCGGTCATCAACAACGGCTCGTGGAACACGACCACGGTCTCCACCAACGTCATCACCCCCGGCCCCCACGCCATCGAGCTGCGCGTCTACAACAACACCGGCGGCGCCGGACCTGTGGCCCAGGACGGCTGGACCGCCACCGACTGGGGCTTCGGCGTCGACCGCCTCGGGCGCGGGCTGAAAGATACGGCCTGTTATGAACCGCTGATCGATCCCGGCGACGGCTCGTTCCTGACCACGGGCCCCGTCGAGGGCGATCCGTTCCAGGACGTGCCCGTTGATATCGCCCCCGGCGCGGCGCTCGATCTGAGCGGTTTCTCCCACCGCATACAGCTTATCACCGGCGGTGGCACCGTCACCAACGGTGCCCTCGCGTCCGGCAGCGCGCTTTCGCCCGGCGGCGACGATGCCACCGGCACACTGACGCTGAGCGGTGTGGCCCTCGGAGACGCGGTTTACCGCGCGACCCTGCGCGACGCAGGCGCGGACGTCCTCGCCTTCACGCAACCGGCCGACCTCTCCGCTCTCACCATTGTTCCGTCGGATGCGTTTTCGCTCGCGCCCGGCGGACGCGACTACATCATCGCCACGGCGCCGGCGTTCACCGGTAACCGGCCCGCGTTGTCGGGCTTCCCGTCCCCGTGGAAGGTGCTCATCCGGGGTGGCGAGCTGCATCTGACCGCCATCGGCGGCACGCTGTTTTTCGTCCAGTGAGCGCGGACGGATGCGCCCCGGGCGCATCCGTTACTTTGGCTGAGCCCCTTACGCCGTCCACGACCGCGCATCGGTTGGGGCGGCAACGCGGCACCCTGTTGTCCGCCAAAGCTCGTTATGTTAATCTCATGCCCAGTCACGGAGGTGTCTTATGTTAAAAAACACTAGCATCCCATAGGCGGCGCAATCAGCCCTTACCCATGCGTATTTGCTTGGGTTTTCGATGTCTTTTTTGAGGTTTCAGGTTTGAGGTTTTCCC
>SABN01000118.1 GCA_009928955.1 Opitutia bacterium
GGGTTTTTTTGCGCCCCCCCCCGGCTGTTCGCCGTGGAGGGACGACCTCCCTGTCGTCCGGCCTGTTCGCCCCCGCCTCCACTTCCCGGTTGCTTCCGCCCGCGCTCCGGTCCTATCCTTGGATCCATCCAAACCTGCTGACGGAAACCCAAGGAAAACCGCATGCCCCTTCTCGCCATCCTCGGATCGCTCCTGCTGGTCCTCGTTCCGGTCGCAGCCTATCTCGTCTTCGCCCGCTGGCGGGACCGCAAGCTGGAACAACTCTACGCCGCCACCCCCGCCGCCGGCGCGCGCGCCCACGCCAAATGCATGCTCCGCTTCCACGGACTCGAATGCCCCGGCATCGCCCTCGCCACGAACGATGAACTGATCCTGCATCCGCTCGTCGGCCGCGTCCGGCGCATCCCCCTCGCGCATATCACCCTCCGGCAGGAAACCCCCGGCACCGGTCCCTATGGCTGGTGGGACAAGCGCATCTTCCACCTGGAATGCCCCGAAGAACGCGTCCTCGTCCTCGGCGTCGCCGACCCCGCCCCCTGGCGCCCCCTCTTCCCACCCCGGCCTTAGCCAAGCTCTTCCGCGCTTGCCCCGCCCCCCGCGCCTGAGGCTGATCGGCCCGTCCGCCCCCTGGCGCGCCTTCCCCCTGGCGCGCCTTCCCCATTGACCGCCTCTCCGCCCAGGCCTATCCTGTGACATATCCAGATGGCCGGTTGGTTTCGAAAGGAAAACAAGCATGCCTTGCTCTGTCGCGTTGGATCCGGACCTCGCCCTCATCCGCGTGGCGTATTCGGGAACCGTCTCCCCCGGCGACCTTCAACAGGCCTTCCAGGATGTCTTCACCCTCTGCCGCAACACCAGCTGCTACTCCATCCTGGCGGATTGCACCCGGATGACCGGCGGCCACACCCTCTTCGACCTCATGGATTTGATCTCGCAGTTTGAACCCCGGGGCGTGCCGCGCACATTCAAAGAAGCTGTGCTGATGAACTCCCCCTTGAACCGGCGCGAAACCGAATTCTACGAAGTCGCGGCGAAAAACCGCGGATTCAACGTCCGGCTTTTCGAATGCGAGGAGGAAGCGGTCGCCTGGCTGAACGACTAGCCGCGACGGCCCCGCCCCTCCCTCTCCCGCGCCCTTACGCCTTCGGAAACCGGCACTGCACGCGCACGCCGCCGGTGGGGCCGGGGCCAACCTGCAGCTCGCCGCCGAAGACTTCGGCGCGGTGGCGCATGATGCGCAGCCCGTTGCCGCCTTCGCGGTCGTCCTTCCGGGCGGCGGAAAAGCCCTTCCCGTTGTCCTCGATGGTCAGCACCCCGCCGCGCTCGTCGTAGTCCAGCGTCAACACGATGCGCGTCCCCCCGCCGTGCTTCACCGCGTTGTTCACCGCTTCCTGGACGATCAGATACAGATGCTCGGCGGTGCCGACGTCCCGCGGCTTGCCCTCGCGCTCGGCGTAGAACTCGATGTCCTTCTGGAACAGCGCGCTCGCTTCCTCCGCCAGCCGCCGCAGGGCGTCGGGCAGGCCGTCGTTCGTCAGCGCCACGGGGGCGAGGCCGCGCGCGATGCGCCGCACCTGGCTCACCGCCTCCTTCAGCGTCGCCGCGATCTGCGCGGCGTCCGCCTCCGTCGCCGCATCCGCCGCGCCCAGCCGCTGGCGGACGGCGCCGAACAGATACATCGCGCCGGTCAGCTTCTGCCCGAGCGAGTCATGCAGGTCGCGCCCGATGCGCGCCTTTTCGTGCCCGCTGATCCGCAGCACCTCGTCCTCCAGCTCCCGCCGCTCCTCCATCACCAAGCCCAGCTTGCGGTTCACTTCGGCCAGCTCCGCCGTCCGCCGCCCAACCAGCGCCTCCACGCGCCGCGACCGGCCGGCCATGAGCAGGAGCGCTCCCGCCAACGCCAGCGACACGCCCGCTCCGACGACGGCGACGATCTTCGGCGACCGGGATCTCGCCGCGGCCCAATAGGCCGGATCGGCCTCCGCCACGAACCGCCACTCCTGGTTCGCCAAGCTGAATTCCCGCTCGAAGCGCCACGCGCTTTCCGGCCGCGCCGACCCCGTGTCCATCTCCAGCCGGGCCAGAATGCCTTGCGGTCCGTCGCCCATCGCCGTGGCCAGCACGCGGTTTGGCTGGAAAAGCCCCACCGCGAATCCGACCAGCTCGCCCCGGCCGCCCGATGAAATCTTGCCGCTGTCCGGTCTGTAGACGATCGGCGCGAACATATACAGCTCTTCGCCGCCGGCCGCCCCCTCCGCCATCCCGGCCGGCGTGCCGCCCAAGGCGAACACTCCCACTTGTTTCATCGACGCAATGGCGGCGCGGTCCTCCGCGCGCGCTCCGAAATCGTATCCGACGGGAATGCCCAACCCCCCCGGCGGCGCCTGGTAGGTCAACGGATAATATTCCGCCTCCGCCGGCATCGGCCCGAATCCGCCTTGGCCGTCGGCCTTGACGATGGACCGCCCCCCCCCGCCTTGGCGCTCGTAGGTCGCGCGCAGGTCGTGCGGAATCCCCTGCGCGAACCCGTAGGCGCCCAGGATCCGCCGCTGGTAGATCATCCCTTTGCGCACGATCTCGTCGAAGGCCTCCGCCGTCACTTGGTCGGACAGGCTGTGCAACTGCCGGATGGAGTCGAGCACCTCCATGAACAGCTGGATCTCCCGCAACGTGCGGGAAAACAGCTTGTCCGAGACCTGCTGGAATTCCCGTTCGATCCGCAGGCTCTCCTGCCGCCCCTGCGCGCGCGCCACCCAAGCCGTCGCGCCCAGCCCCAGCGCCAGCACCAGCGCGGAAAGCGCGACCTGCCAGACCGCCGTCCGGATGGCCTTGGACGGTTCCGCCGCGCCGCTGTTCATTGCCGAGCCATCTCCATGCATATGGCTGGGAGCGTACACCGCGGCGGGGCCCGCGCGCGACACGAAAAAGCGCGCCGCAAAACTTTGTTGCCACCTCGCGCCCTCCCGTGCCACAGTTCGCGGACAGCAAGGCGAATGAACGCGCAATTCCAGACTTCCGCCCGCACCGGCTTCACGCTCATCGAGGTGCTCGTCTCCCTCGGCCTCTGCGCCCTGCTCGCCGCTTCCACCGCCTCCGCCATCGCTTTCGCCGCCCGCGCCGAGCGCATCGCCGCGCGCGATGGCGAAGCTTCCTTGCTCCTTCAATCCCTCTATGCCGCGCAGCGCCTCCGCCCCGACGATCTTCCCGTCGTCCCCCGCGGCTGGCACGTCGAGCGCACCTCCGAAATCCTCACGCTCCCCGACGAATCCCTCCGCGAGTGGTTCACGCTCGCCATCGCCGCCGGCGGCCGCGAAATCCCGCCCTTCACCCTCCGCATCCTGGACGACACCCCATGAGCGCAACCCCGCCCCAAAAGACCCTCGTGCTCCTCGCCGCCGCCCTCGGCTGGAACCTCCTCGAGAAACACAAGCCCGCCACGAAGATCGCGTTCCGCCCCGTCGCCCCCGGCCCCCTGTCCCTCACCTGCCCCGCGCAGGCCACCCTCCGCACCGCCCTGCCGCCTTCGCGCCATGGCGTCGTCGCTTCCGGCTGGTTCCACCGCGATCTCGCCCGCCCCTATTTCTGGGAACAATCCGCCGCCCTCGTCCAAGGCCGCCGCATCTGGGAAGACGCCCGCGCCGCCGGCCAGTCCGTCGGCCTGGCCTTCTGGCAGCAGAGCCTCGGCGAACGCCTCGACCTGGTGATCTCCCCCAAGCCCATCCACCGCCACCACGGCGGCCTCGTCATGGACTGCTACTCCCGCCCCGAACCCCTCTACGCCGACCTCTGCGCCGCCATCGGCCGCACCTTCGACCTCTACCACTACTGGGGCCCCATCGCCCGCACCCGCGTCGGCCGCTGGATCTCCGCCGCCACCCTCCGCCTCCTCGCCCGCCCCGACGCCCCCGACCACCTCTTCGTCTACCTCCCCTCCCTCGACTACGACCTCCAGCGCCACGGCCCCGATTCCCCCCAGGCCGCCGCCGCCCTCGCCGAAACCCTCTCCCAGATCGAGCCCCTCCTCGCCGCCGCCGAAGCCCAAGGCCGCGAATGGCTCCTCACCGGCGACTACGCCATCGAGCCCGTCGCCCCCGGCGACGGCGCCGTCTTCCCCAACCGCCTCCTCCGCGCCGCCGGCTTCTTCCACACCCGCGAAACCGCGCGCATGCTCTACCCCGATTTCTTCACCTCCCGCGCCTTCGCCATCGTCGACCACCAGCTCGCCCACGTCCACGTCCCCGATCCCGCCGACCTTGCGCGCGTCCGCGCAGGCCTCGCGCAAGAACCCGGCATTGATCAAATCCTGGATCGGCCGGCCCAGATCGAACGCGACCTTTTCTTCCCCGGCCGCTCCGGCGATCTCCTCCTCGTCGCCGCCCCCGGCCGCTGGTTCGCCTACCCGTGGTGGACCGAGCCCCGCCAAGCCCCCGACTACGCCCACCAGATGGACATCCACAACAAGCCCGGCTTTGATCCCTGCGAACTCTTCTTCGGCTTCCCCCCGCCCCACACCTCGCAGAAGACCGAGAAAATCCGCGGCACCCACGGCCGCTCCGGCCCCGGCCACGAAGTCGCCGCCGCCGGCCTCTTCCCCGAAGCGCAGACCTTCCTCGACCTCGCCCGCGCCCTCCGGACCCGCCTCTCCCCCCTGCGCTAACTCGCGGCTCGTTTCCGCACCCCCCGGTTTTCCACGCAATGGAAAAAGTTTCCGCGGTTTTTCCACGCAATGGAAAACTTTTTTCCACAGCGTGGAAAACTCCCCGGGCCCGTCATCAATACAGATGGCACCAGACGCGGTGGGCGCCCACCGTCCGGCCCGCGGGAACCTCGGCGCGGCAGACCGGCATCGCCCGGGGACAGCGCGGATGGAACGCGCAGCCGCTGGGCGGATTCGCCGCCGAAGGCGGCTCGCCCTTCAGCGCCGCGCGCTTCTTCTTCACGCCCGGCACCGGCACCGCCGCCACCAGCGCCTGCGCGTAGGGATGCTTCGGCGCCTCCACCATCGCCTCGGCCGGGCCCACCTCCGCCAGCCGCCCGAGGTACATCACCGCGATGCGGTGCGACACGTGCCGCAGCACGCTCAGGTCGTGGCCGATCATCAGGTACGAAAGCCCGCGCTTGTTGCGCAGTTCCATCAGCAGGTTGATCACCTGCGCCTGCACGCTGACGTCCAGCGCGCTGACCACCTCGTCGCACACCACCAGATCCGGCTGCAGCGACAAGGCGCGGGCGATGCAAATGCGCTGGCGCTGGCCGCCCGAGAACTCGAACGGATATTTCCACCGCGCGTCCGCGTCCAGCCCCACCTCGGCCAGCAGGCGCGCCGCCGCGACTTCGCGCGGCTCGCCCTGCAGCAGGCCGTGCTCGGCCATCCCTTCCGTCAACAGGTCGCAGATGGCCATGCGCGGATTCAGCGAAGCCATCGGATCCTGGAAGACCATCTGGATGCGCCGGCGCTGGTCCCGGGTGAGCGGCTTCTTCCGCGCCGGCGAAAACAGGCATTCGCCGTCCAGCCTCACCGCGCCGGCCGTCGGCCGCTCCAGCCCCGCCAGCACGCGCCCCAGCGTCGTCTTGCCGCAGCCCGATTCCCCCGCGAGCCCCAGCGTCTCGCCGCGCGCGATCTCCAGCGTCACGCCATCCACCGCGCGCACCTGGCCCTGCGCGCGCGCGAGCACGCCGCGCCGGATCGGGAAGCGCACCGCCACCGCTTCCAGCGATATCCACGGCGTTGGCGGCACAGCGTTCATGCGGAAATCCTACCGGGATTCAGGCCGAAAGAAAACCGCGCAGTTTCCCGGCGCAGGCGGCGGCATCGGAGAGTCCATTCTGATAGAGCCGTTCGAGCTGCGCCCGGTCCTGGCTGTAGCGCCCCACCCCCAGCGGCCGCGAGGGCCGGATCACGAACAGCCGCCCGGCCTGTTCCTCCGCCTCCAGCGCGTCCATGGCCCGGTTGTAGGTCTCGTGCTGCCGCAGCACCGCCTGCGCCAGCGCGGGAAAGCGCCGGTATTTCAGCCGGATCGCCGCCCGGATCGCCGCGCCCGGCGCGGGCTTGCGGAACCCCGCGTTGCGCGTCAGCACCACCACCCGCCGGGGAAACCCGTCCGCCGCCGCCTGCCGGAACGGAATCGGATCCGCGATCCCCCCGTCCAGATACAGCCGCCCGTTCACCCGCGCCATCCGCCCCACCAGCGGCAGCGACGAACTCGCCAGCAGCGCCTCCTCCAGCTTCGCCTCGCCCTTGTCGAAGAACACCGCCCGCCCCGTCTCGCAATCCGTCGCCCCGATCCGGAACCGCACCGGCGCCGCCGCGAACGCCGCGAAATCGAACGGCAGGTGGCTCGGCAACTCATGGTAGATGAACTCCATCCCGAACGGATTGCCCTGCGTCGCCCAGTTCCGCCACGAAAAATACCGCGGATCCCCCGCAAACCGCGTGAACACCTGCCGGTTGCGCTCGAACTGCCCCGCCACATGCGACGCCGCGTTGCTGATCCCCGCCGACACCCCGATCACATAGGGAAACCCGATGCCCTCCCGCAAAAAGAAATCCATCGCCCCCGACGCGTACTGCGCCCGCATCCCGCCCCCCTCCAACACCAGCGCCGCATCGGGCCGAACCACCGGAACCGCCGTTGTCACGCCACCCTCACAGCGCGTTCACGAATCCGCCCGCCACGCCCGCTTCCCGCACAAACCCGTTCTTCAGGAAATATTTCGGCTGCGACGGATGCCGCGCCACCGCGCGGAACCGCTTGATCCCCTGCTCCTTGAAAAACATCCGTTTCGTCCGGTACAGATACCGCCCGGCCTTGAAATCCCGGTACTCCGGTATCATGAAGTCGATCACGATCTCCGCATCCGCCCCCGCCCGCCGATACGAAAACACCCCCACCGGCAGCAGGTTGCGGAAGATCAGGCACGTGCACGCCTCCTGCAGATCCTCCAGCGTCAGCCCCGGCGCGTAGCTCATCAGCTCCCGCTCGTGGAACAGGAAGAACCGCTTCAGATACTCCGGCCCCACGCTCGTCGCCGGCGCCAGATCGAAAAACGCGCTCACCTGCAGCGCCTGCAGCAGATAGCCCCCGTCGATCCCCGCGATCACCAAGTTGATCACGCACACCGGCCACGAACCGATCAGCCAACCGTACAGCGCGAAGAACAGCGACCCGATCCCGTTGATCACCCGCAGCCGGAACACGTTCGTCATCAGCAGCGAAACCAGGATGACCAGCGAGGCCGCGTATCCGATTCCTTCCTTCACCCAATCGAAATTCATGCCGTGCCCTTCAAACCCCAATGCCCAATCGCTCGCCCGCCGCCAACCGATGCCCGCACAGGAACGCCGTGCCGGACATCGCCTTCTTTCCCGCCGGCTGCACCATCGTCAGGCGCAGCGCGCCGTTGCCCGTCGCAATCAAGGGCCCCTTCCCCGCCGCCTCCAGGATCGTCCCCGGCAACGCCCCCGCCGCGACCGCCTCCCCCTTCACCTCATGGAGCTTCAGCAAAAGACCGCCCGGCAAAACCGTGTACGCCCCCGGCCACGGAGCGAATCCCCGCAGCTGGTTCCGGATCGCCTCCGCCGGCAGGCTCCAATCCACGAGCCCATCCTCCTTCGCCAGCTTGCGCGCGAACGTCACCCGCGCCTCGTCCTGCGGCACGCCCCGCGTCCGCCCCGCGCAGAATCCATCCAACACCCGCACCAGCAACTCCGCCCCCAACGCCGCCAACTTCGGCTCCAGCGTGCAGAACGCGTCCTCCGGCTGGATCGGCAACCGCTCCTGCGCGAGGAGATCCCCCGCATCCATCTTCGGCGTGACGTAGAGCACGCTCACGCCCGTCTCCGCGTCGCCATTCGCCAGCGCCCACTGGATCGGACTCGCCCCCCGGTACTTCGGCAGCAGCGACGGATGCACGTTGATCGTCCCCAGCCGCGGCACCGCCAGCAAATTTTTCTTCAGGAACTGCCCGTAGCTCGCCACCACGACCACGTCCGGCTTCAACGCCGCCAGCCGCGCCACGAAACCTTCCTCGCTCGCGTCCGGCGGATCGAACACCGGCAGCCCCCGCCCCAGCGCCAGCGGCTTCAGCGCGCAGGGCCGGCACTGCAACCCCCCCCCCCCCCCCC
>SABN01000257.1 GCA_009928955.1 Opitutia bacterium
CCCCCCTGCGGTGGTACTTTATAACGAAGTAATCTGAGCATGTGTCGACCCTTGTGGAAAACACGTGCCAGGTGATGATCGAACCACGCGAATTACGGATACGAAATGCCCCGCACGAAAACGAAGACTGCCGATTCGGCCGCCAGCCTAGGCTTCGAGGCCAAGCTCTGGCTCGCCGCCGACAAGCTGCGCAACAACATGGACGCCGCCGAGTACAAGCACGTCGTCCTGGGACTGATTTTCCTGAAGTACATCAGCGACGCCTTTGAAGAGATGCGGGCGCGGCTCATGGAGGGCAAGGGCGATTTCAAAGGCGCGAACCCCGAGGATCCCGACGAGTACCGCGCCGAAAACGTGTTCTGGGTGCCGCCCGCCGCCCGCTGGTCGTACCTGCAGGGCAGCGCCAAGCAGCCTGCGATCGGCAAGATCGTGGACGACGCCATGACCGCCATCGAGCGCGACAACCCCAGGCTCAAGGGCGTCCTGCCCAAGGACTACGCCCGCCCCGGATTGGACAAGCACAGGCTCGGCGAACTCATCGACCTCATCGGCACCATCGGCCTCGGCGACAAGGAGAACCGCTCCAAGGACATCCTGGGCAGGGTTTACGAGTATTTCCTCACCCAGTTCGCGTCAGCCGAGGGCAAGAACGGCGGCCAGTTCTACACGCCCTCCTGCATCGTCAGGACGCTCGTGGGCATGCTCGCCCCCTACAAAGGCCGCGTCTATGACCCCTGTTGCGGATCAGGCGGCATGTTCGTGCAGTCCGAGAAATTCGTCGTAGCCCACGGCGGCAGGATCGGCGACATCAGCGTCTACGGACAGGAGAGCAACTCCACCACCAGAAGGCTGGCGCTCATGAACCTCGCCATCCGCGGCTTCGAGGCCGACCTCGGCAGCGAGCACGCCGACACCTTCCGCAGGGACCTGCACCCGGATCTCAGGGCGGATTACGTGCTGGCGAACCCGCCCTTCAACGACAGCGACTGGTTCCGCAAGGACGATGACCCCCGGTGGCGCTACGGCGTGCCGCCCAAGGGCAACGCCAACTTCGCCTGGGTGCAGCACTTCATCCACCACCTCGCCCCTGACGGAAAAGCCGGATTCGTGCTCGCCAACGGCAGCATGTCCTCCAACCAGAGCGGGGAAGGCGAGATCCGCAAGGCCATTGTCGAAGCCGACCTCGTGGACTGCATGGTGGCTATGCCCGGCCAGCTCTTCTACTCCACGCAGATCCCCGTGTGCCTGTGGTTTATTTGCCGGGACAAGTCCGGCAAACCCTCACCCGGCGCTTCGCGCCACCCTCTCCCAGTGGGAGAGAGCCGGGGCGAGGGTAAGTTGTCCCAGCGCGACCGCCGAGGCCAAACCCTGTTCATCGACGCCCGCAAGCTGGGCACGCTCGTTGACCGCGTGCACCGCGAACTGACCGAGACCGACATCGACAAGATCGTCGGCACCTACCACGCCTGGCGCGGGGATCTCCCCTCTACCTCTGGGAGAGGGGCCGGGGGTGAGGGTATCGGCTACGCAGATATA
>SABN01000258.1 GCA_009928955.1 Opitutia bacterium
ACAACGCCGGCACCCGGCTGCGCAACGGCGAGGTGGTGTCTGACGTCATCGCGTGGGCCGCTTCGCGGGGCGTCAACATCGCGGCCGGCGCGATCGCGCCCGGCGTCTGGATCCCGTATGACGAGCGCGACAACGTGAAATGCTGGGACGCCATCGTCAGCGTCCTCCGCCACACCCCCGACTACGTCTTGTGGTGGGATTACGACCACCAGGTGGCCGGCTCCTATGTGCCCGCGGCCAACCTCGCCGCCCCTTCCGCCATGAGCGCGGTGTCCAAGGCGCTGCACGCGGCAGACGTCGAGACCGCGCGCTTCACGCCGCGCCATGACCTTCGCGTGCCCGGCATCGTCATCGTCTACCGCTGGACCGGCGAGTATGACGGCCGCGCCATCAAGCGCCGTTTCACCGACACCGCCGGCGACATCAACTCCCCCCGCCGCGCCACGCTGGTATACGACCTCGAAGGCTCCCGCTCCGTCTTCGTCAGCCAGGACGTCGAGGTGGAGGACTACCCCGCCGACTGGACCTCCTCAGCCGGCCGCGCGTTCCTGAAGGCCAGGCTGCCGCAGCTCTCCGATCTCGCGGACGCCAACTGGACGGTCGCCTCCGTCACGCGGTCCGGCTCTCAGGCCCTTCCGGCCCGGCTCGTTTCCGGCTCGCTGGCCGGGTGGATGGACAAAGACTCCGAGACCGAAACCTTCACCGCCTCGATCGACTACACCATCAAGTCATCTGATACCGGCAATATCCTCGAGTCCGGCACCCGCAAGCTCACCTTCACCTGCGTGTCGACGGACGCCACCACCAAGACCTACCGCAAGCAGACCGAATGGATCGCCCCGGAGCCCGTTCCCCCGGATATGGCCGCGGCCCTGTACGCGAGTTGGAACAGGCTCCACTACGACGGCAGCGTCATGCTGCGCGAGTCAGAGTGCTCCATGGATGTCTTGCCGGGGCGGCTGCTCAGCCTTACCGGCGGACGTCCCGAATGGGCATCCATGGCCGCCGTCGTCCAGGATGTCACATGCAACATCGCCGAGGGCACGACCGCCGTCCGCACCGGCACCTGCGGCCGTCTGGAGGCGGACAATCTCATGGCCCTGTACCGCGCCGCCCGCGGCCGCCGCTTCTCCATCCTCCGCCTCGGCCGCGACTCGGGCGACGCCACGGACGGCAACGCCGTGGACGCGGGCGGCCTGACCCCAAACGACAGCGCCGACGGCGGCACGCCGCCCGTGCTGCGCGAACGCTTCGCCGTCGAAGCCTACGACGCATCCAGCCGCCTGCACCGCGTCGACATCAACCCCGCCGCCATCGCGTTTGCCGACTCAGCGCACGCGGCCGCTCAAACCCTCAGCCTCCGCGAGATGCTCATCCCGTATCTTGACGGCGGCGCGTCAAAAGCCAAGCTCGCCCAGGTCCTGTGCGGCGCGTCCTACGGCGACGAGGTGTCGTTCGGATCGCCGCCCGACAAATCCATCATCCTGTCATCCGGAAAGCTCCAGCTCGACGGCGATTCCGCATCGCCGGGC
>SABN01000259.1 GCA_009928955.1 Opitutia bacterium
AATCGCTCCCAAATCCCATCCCCGATCAACCACGCGAAATCGCCAGCAAATCAGGCGCTTTCATGTCCCCGTTTTGCCCTTATGGGACGGTAGTGGAAACTTTTTTTCCATTGCGTGGAAAAATCCGGGAAAAGTTTTCCATTGCGTGGAAAATCCGGGCCGTATTTTTCCACGGTGTGGAAACTTTTTTTCCACAGCGTGGAAAACTATTTCTTGCCGGCGATGCGCGGCTCGGTGCCGGCGAGGAGGCGGCGGATGTTGGCGCGGTGCTTGACGACGACGAGCGCGCCCATGGCGACGAGCGCGCCGGCCAGCAGGCGGTTTTCAATGCCGTTCATCGCGAGGTAGGCGGCGGGGACGGCGACGGCCGCGAGGATCGAGCCCAGCGACACGAAGCGCGTGAGGGCCACGACGAGGGCGAAGACGGCGAAGCCGATGCCGACCGCGGCGGGCGCGATGCCCAGCAACATGCCCGCGCTGGTGCTGACGCCCTTGCCGCCCTTGAAGTTGAGCCAGACCGGCCAGTTGTGGCCGGCGACCGCGGCGATGCCGCATGCGAGGCCCAGCCACGGCGGCGCGGATTCCATCAGGCGCGGGAAGACGAACGCCGGAACGAACCCCTTCACGGCGTCGAGGACGAACGCGGCCACGCCCCAGCCCTTGCCGACGCAGCGGTAGACGTTGGTCGCGCCGATGTTGCCCGAACCGACCTTCTGCAGGTCGATGCCTTTCAGGCGGGCGAGGAGCAGTCCGTTGGGGATGGACCCCATCAGATAGGCGGCCAAAACCAGCAGCGACAGCATCAGCGGCGTATTCGTGATCATGGGCGGAAGGATGAATCGGACCGCCCCAAAACGCAAGCGGGTTGTGCGCATGGACCGGATCGGGAATCCCCCGGGCTTGTCCTAGGCTAGGCAACCTAAGTACCCCGGGGCAAGCCCGGTGGATTTCGGACCGAAGACGGGCCGGGGCTCGACCGGGGCGGGGGGGGGGGCGGATATTTGCGGAACATGCCGGAGGGAAAATCCATTTTGTTGAGGATGCGCGGACGGGTGCAGGGGGTGGGGTTCCGTCCGGTGGTGTTCCGGTTGGCGCACGAGCTGGGGCTGCGGGGCTGGGTGCGCAACGATGCGGCGGGGGCGGAGGTGGCGTTCACGGTCCTCTGACCTGCTGAAAGCGAAAGGCTGCACCTTGGACGTGGAAGCCGGTAAAGTGCCGGTCACCGTCCATCCCGTCCGGCTTATCATCAAGACAGACCCCGAGGACCCCTTGGCGGGTTCCAGCGTGAACTATCGTCTTGCGGAGGACAGTCTTATTCCTCCGGGTAAGGAGGTTACCTGGAACAATTTCTTCACCTTAATTGATTGCCAACTTGTGCAAGCAGATGCCCATGCGCTTTCTGGATCGTTTGCGCTGCCGCCAAACGCCTCAGGTCTGTACCCTATCGGAGTCAGTGTTTGCGATGTTCGGGAAGATGCCGTTATTTCATACAGGTGCCACGATTGTTCGACACAGATAATGGCATGGCAAGC
>SABN01000260.1 GCA_009928955.1 Opitutia bacterium
GCACAAGATCGGCGACGCGGCCGCCAACGAGATCATCGCGGCCTACGCCAAGCACGTCAGCGGGCAGTACAGGGCCGCGCACGAGGCCGACCGCGCGGTGCTGAAATCGCTGCGGGACGAGTGCGGCACGCGTTTCGGGGCCGACATCCAGCGCTTCGCGTCCGAGGGACGCCGAGGCGGCGAGCACGTCTTCGGCAAGGATTTGTTCCAGCGGCTCGCGCGGGTCGAGGCCTTCGGCAGCGACCCGGACATCATCGAGGCGCTGGCCAGGATCGGCCGGGGCCTCACGCGCGACGGCGCGGCCGGCGGCGACAAGGGCGGCGCGGCCGAGCGCTCCCTGGCCGACCGCATGTACGGCGGCAAATGACACAATCTCCCTGCGGCTGTTCGCGGGGGCAACGGAGGAAATGAATCATGGCGATCAAGGGAACACGCAACCCGACGCTGCGGGACCTGTACAACGGTCTCAAAGAGGACGGGTCGTTCGACCGCGACATCGTGGAGCTGGTCCTGGAGGCGAACTCCGAGCTGCTCGCGGACGCGGTGGTGAAAGAGGCGAACGGGCGGGAGAACGACCGGACCACGATCCGGACGGGCCTGCCCGACGCGACGTGGACGGCTTACTACGAAGGCGTCCAGCCGTCCAAAGGGAGCAAGAAGCAGGTGTCCAACGCGATCGGCACGCTCAAGAGCCTGATCCAGGTGGACAAGGAGCTGATCTACGACTCGCCCAACGGCGCCGAGGAGATGCTGGACGAGGCGTTCTCTCATGCCGAGGCGATGGGCAACGAGGTCTCCGACGCGATCTTCTACGGCAACATCAAGGTCAACGCGAAGAAGTTCAACGGGTTGGCGCCCATCTACAACGCCTTCGGCGGGCTTGACCCCAAGACGAGCGCCCACTACTGCATCCAGTCTTCGGCCCGCTCGACCAGCGCGTCCAACACGGCCCTGCGCTCGATCTGGCTGATCGGCTGGGGGCGGCGCGGCGCGTACCTGCACTATCCGCGCGGCAGCAAGGGCGGCCTGGAGCGCGGCCCCGTCAAAGAGAACACCATCACGGTGAACGATGACGGCGCGCGGCTCGAGGTGAAGGAGCAGTTCTTCAAGTGGCGGACCGGCCTGACGGTCAAGGACTTCCGGTCCTGCGGACGCATCTGCAACATCGAGAGCAACAATCTCTCGACCCTGGACAAGGACATCGGCGAGGACATGCTGCGCCTCAAGACGCGCGTCAAGACGGGCGGCCTCAAGCCGGTGTTCTACATGCCCGAGAGCGTCTACGAGTGGCTCGCGGTCAAGACGCGCCGCCAGGTGCTCGTCACGAGCTTCACGTTCAAGGACGTCGGCGGCCAGGAGGTCATGCACTTCGACGGCATCCCGGTCCGCAAGCTGGAGTGCCTCGAAGTCAACGAGACGGTTGTCGCGGCCGCGCCGTAATCCATACCCTTCCGTCCCCCTCCCGGCCCCCCGCGTCCGCGCGGCGGGCCGGGAGCCCGGGCGGGATCAACAGCAAGAAAACCCCAAGGAA
>SABN01000261.1 GCA_009928955.1 Opitutia bacterium
GGCGGGTAGGATGGCGCGCTATTTCAAAACCCCTTTTATTGAAAGGAACCGCCCCCGATGAATGTCAGCGTTGAAAACACGGGCCCTTGCCGCAAATTGATCAAGGTGGAGTTCTCCGCGGAGGAGATCCAGAAGGAATACGACGAGTCGCTGGCGGTGTTCGCCAAGCATGGCAAGATGAAGGGGTTCCGCCCGGGCAAGGCGCCGGTGGAGATGATCCGCCGGATCTATGACAAGCAGATCCTCGAAGGCCTTCACGAGCACCTGCTGGCCAAGGGATTCCAGCAGGCGCTGAAGGAGCACAAGCTCGAGCCCGTCGCCGAGCTGGACCTGAAGAAATCGACCCTCAAGGCGGGCGAGCCGTTCACGTTTTCGCTGACGGTGGACGTGGAGCCGCAGTTCGAAATGCCGGCCTACAAGGGCCTCGAGGTGGACGCCAAGAAAGTGGACGTCTCCGAGGAGGCGTTGAGCCAGGCCATCGACCGCTACCTGGAAAACTCCGGCAAGTACGAGGATTTGACGGAAGCGCGGCCCGTGAAGGAGGGCGACATGGTGGCCGTGGACTACGTCGCCACGGTGGACGGCCAGCCCATGGCCGAAGTTTCCGAGAAGGCCAAGGGGTTGGCCACCGGCGCCGATTTCTGGGTGATCGCCAACGAGGAGTATTCCTTCCTGCCCGCCTTCGGCCCCCAGCTGGTCGGCCTGAAGATCGGCGATGCGAAGGACATCTCCGTGACGTTCGACGGCCAATCGCCCATCGAGGAATTGCGCGGCAAGACGGCCGTGTTCGCGGCGACGGTGAAGAAGATCCGCGCGCGGACGAAGCCGGTGATGAACGCGGAGCTGTTCCAGTCCCTGCATGTCAAGGACGAGGCCGAGCTGCGGGAGACGTTCCGGGGCATGCTGAAGGGCGAGGCCGACCGGCACGAGACCTCGCGCCGCCGCAACCAGCTGATCGAGACGCTGCTGAAGAGCGCGACGCTCGACGTGCCCGAGTCGGAGGCCCACGACGAGTCCCACCGCATCGTCTACGAGATGGTCGAGGAGAACACGCGCCGGGGCGTGCCCGAGCAGGAGATCCGCGACAACCTCGCGAAGATCTCCGAGTCGGCCAAGACCGCGGCGCACGACCGCTTGAAGCTGCGGTATCTGCTGCGGCGCATCGCGCGCGAAGAGAAGATCGAGGTGACCGACGCCGAGGTGGCGTCGCTGATGAACGCGCACGCCCTGCGGTCGGGCGCCAAGTCGGCGAAGGAATGGCTGCAGAAGGCGAACCTCAAGGAGCGCGAAGTCCGCAACGGGCTCCGCCAGGATCTGCTGACGACGAAGACGATCGACGCCCTGATGGCGCACGCGAAGTTGTCCGGCGACGGCGCGGAAGAGGCGAAGAAGGAGGCGAAGGCATGAGCAAAGAGAATTCCTATCTGGTCCCGATCGTGGTGGAGCAGACGGGCCGCGGCGAGCGGTCCTACGACATCTATTCGCGCCTGCTGAAGGAGCGGATCGTGTTCATCGGCTCCGAGATCACC